>NZ_JTLF01000057.1:0-3166 GCF_000798855.1 Enterobacter sp. ZOR0014
AGCAAAACCCCGCCTTATACCCTTTTACACACAGACTTATCCACAACATCATCAGGATCCCGATGCGATCCTGCGAACTGAAAAGGAAGATCAACTATACTAGCGGCAAATATTCTTCCTGGCAGAGCACTCCCTCATGAACACACAACGCCTCACCCGCGACTGGCGTCTCCCTACCGCAGGGGTGATACTGCTGGCTATTCTGTTTGCCAGTTTTACCCTGCATACGCACTGGAGCGCCTTTATCCAGTGGTGTCTTGCCACTCAAATTACCCTGCACCGTTATCTGGTGATGTATCTGCTGCAGCTGAATAACCACCAGTACAGCGGCGGACTATGGCTCTTAACAGGCGCCTTCCTTTATGGCGTGCTGCACGCCATCGGGCCGGGGCACGGGAAATTCATTGTGACGACCTATCTGACCACTAATAAGGAAAGCGAGCGGGCTGCCCGGATCGTTCCTTTCCTTGGCAGCCTGATGCAGGGCGTGAGCGCCATTCTGTTTGTCTTTATTCTGGCGGTGGGGTTTAACCTCGCCTCAGGGGATATCAGTACCAGCCGCTGGTATGTAGAGAAGATAAGCGCAGTGCTGATTGGTGTATTCGGCGCGTTCGTCATTTATCAGGCATTAAAGAGCCTGCGTCCGCGCAGAATGACGATCTCAGCCATCAGTCCCCTCCATCAGCACAATGAACACTGTGGCTGCGGCCATCACGGCGTGGGTGCGGACCTGACGCAGGGAGACTGGAAAACTCGCCTGGGGGTGATTCTGGCGATTGGCGCACGCCCGTGCAGTGGGGCAATCATGATTCTGATGTTTTCAAATGCGCTGGGCATTGTCACCTGGGGGATGGCTGCCGTCATGACAATGTCCCTGGGAACGGCACTCTCGATTATGGGGCTCTCGCTGGCGGTACGTTATGCCCGTGAACGCACGGTGGCCTGCTTCGGGGGAAATAGCACGTTAAGATGGCTGGTGCCAGCCGTCAAAATAGCCGGCGGGATAGTTCTGATCCTGTTCGCGACCGTTCTCTTCCTGACGGTCATCCCCATCAGCGCCAATGGCGACTACATCGCTGCCGGATGCTAATAAAAGAAAACCCGCCGTTGGCGGGTTTTCTTTATTACTCGTTGATGCGTGGATGCTGATCCACCAGTCGGGAGCGTTTTTTCTGCAGTTCTTCAATCTCTGCGTCAATGTCTTCAATCTTCTGCTCTACATTATCGTAGTGCTCACGCAGGATCTCTTTCGCTTCCTGAATATCCGATGCCGCAGGCGTCGCCCCTTTCAGTGGACGGTTCGCCGTCTCCTTCATCGTAATACCGGTAATCAAGCCAATCACCGCGATCACCATCAGGTAATAAGCAGGCATCATCAGATTCTGCGTGCTTTCCACCAGCGAGGCGGCAAGCGTCGGGGTCAGACCGGCAATCAGTACCGAGATGTTAAAGGCTGCCGCCAGCGCACTGTAACGAATATGCGTCGGGAACATCGCAGGCAACGTTGAGGCCATCACCCCGATGAAGCAGTTCAGGATCACCGCCAGCATCAGCAGACCCGCAAAAATCAGCCCCAGCACGTTACTGTTGATCAGAATAAAGGCCGGGATTGCCAGGGCAAACAGCGCCACGCTTCCCAGAATAATGAATGGTCGACGGCCAAAGCGGTCACTCAGCAGACCCATAATCGGCTGCACGAACAGCATACCCACCATGATGGCGATAATAATCAGCACACCGTGATCTTCCGAGTAATGCAGGTTATGCGACAGATAACTCGGCATGTAGGTCAGCAGCATGTAGTAGGTCACGTTGGTCGAAATCACCAGACCAATACAGGTCAGCAGGCTGCGCCAGTGCTTAGTGGCAATCTCTTTGAACGACACCTTCGGACCATCCTGCAGCCCTTCGCGGTCACCCTGCTCCAGTTTCTCAACGTGCTGCTGGAACGCTGGTGTCTCTTCCAGCGCATGACGCAGATACAGACCGATGATCCCCAGCGGCAGCGCGAGGAAGAACGGGATACGCCAGCCCCAGTCGAGGAAGTTCTCTTCACCGACGACGGTTGAAATCAGCACCACGACACCCGCACCCATCACGAACCCGGCAATCGAGCCGAAGTCCAGCCAGCTCCCCATAAAACCGCGCTTACGGTCCGGGGAATACTCCGCGACGAAGATCGAGGCTCCGGTATATTCCCCACCGACGGAGAAACCCTGCGCCATCTTACAGAGCAGCAGCAGAATCGGTGCCCAGATGCCGATCGTGGCATAGGACGGAATCAGGCCGATACAGAAGGTACTGATCGACATGATGACAATGGTGATAGCAAGGATCTTCTGGCGACCGTATTTATCACCAAGCATACCGAAGAACAGACCACCCAGCGGGCGAATAAGGAAAGGAACAGAGAACGTCCCCAGTGCGGCAATCATCTGCAGGCTGGGGTCAGCCCCTGGGAAAAACACTTTACCTAACGCGTAGGCCACAAAGCCATAGACACCAAAATCGAACCATTCCATCGCATTACCGAGCGAGGCTGCGGTGATGGCCTTACGCAATTTTGCGTCGTCAATAATAGTGACGTCGCGAAGCGTGATGGGTTTAATCTTTTTCCTTCTCAGCATAGCTATCCTCGTTGACTCGGCCCTGTCTGTTTCACAATCCAGTGTGGGTGCTGTGAACCTTGGGATCCGCTCCATGCGAATCGCCTTATTCAAGCGTAGCAGGTTTACTTACATTGACGTTTATCGTCGATACAACCGAACCTGTTGACGCCTGCCAGGGCAGTTAATGACCTTTTTACCCTACCAGCGTTTATATTTGTGATCAACTTCACACATATATTTATGCTGCGTAAAGTGAAGACAGTCTTTGTCAATTTCCGCAAATAAGCACTTTCTCAACCCGTCCCAAAGAAACATTTTCATGTTGTCCCCTTTTCTTTTTATCACGACATAAAAAGCCGCTTTTTTACAAGAGATTTACATAAACCCCATCCAGCCAGAACGCGGCGTAAAGTTTACAATCAATATGTGACACAGATAACTAAAACACTGTTTTATTTTCATTGAATCATTATTCCAGTGATCGCATGATAATTCCCGAAACATAGCGATGAGTGTTTTCTGACAAGAGATAACCAGAGCGCTTACTGAATTTTGTT
>NZ_JTLF01000392.1:0-5574 GCF_000798855.1 Enterobacter sp. ZOR0014
GATTAGATATGGGTAACGATTTCTTTAATCAGCGGCGGTCCTTTAAAAATAAAGCCGGAATAGATTTGCACCAGCGATGCCCCTGCCGCCATCTTCTCGCGCGCAGCAATCACCGAGTCGATACCGCCGACACCAATAATCGGCAAACGCCCTTTTAATTCTGCAGACAGAGCACGAATAATTTCGGTGCTTTTTAATTGTACCGGACGGCCACTTAACCCACCCGCTTCGTCACAGTTTTTCATTCCCTGAACGAGGGAGCGATCGAGCGTCGTATTGGTCGCAATAACACCATCAATATTATGGCGAACTAAACTGTCGGCAACCTGGATCAATTCTTCAGGCGAAAGATCCGGTGCGATCTTCACCGCGACCGGAACATATTTATGGTGGATCGCCTGCAGTTCATTTTGTTTATTTTTAATGGCGCTGAGAAGATCGTCCAGCGCTTCGCCATATTGTAAAGAACGCAGGCCCGGGGTATTCGGCGATGAAATATTCACCGCGATGTAACCGGCATAGGCGTAGACTTTTTCCATACAAATCAGATAGTCATCTTTACCTTGTTCAACCGGCGTGTCTTTATTTTTACCGATATTAATGCCCAGCACCCCATCGAAATGGGCTTTTTTCACGTTCTCGACCAGGTGATCAACGCCGAGATTATTAAAGCCCATGCGGTTGATTAGCCCTTCGGCTTCCACCAGGCGGAACAAACGCGGCTTATCATTTCCCGGCTGTGGACGCGGGGTAACGGTACCGATTTCGATGGAGCCAAAGCCCATTGCGCCCAGGGCATCAATGCACTCGCCGTTTTTGTCCAGACCGGCCGCCAGACCCAGCGGGTTTTTAAAGGTCAGACCCATGCACTGCACAGGTTTTTCCGGCACATTCTGGCGCACCAGAGCCGCCAGAGGCGTTCCGGTAATGCGACGTAATTGCTGGAATGTCAATTCATGAGCGCGCTCAGGATCGAGCTGGAAAAGGGCTTTACGAACGAAGGGGTAGTACATGAACTCTCCTGGATTCCCGGTGTGCAAACCGGGAGGGGATTATGGGCGATCCCGCTGCGAAAAGGAATTGACCTGCGGCAAAAAAATCATCGTAAAACGCAAACGTTTACCTCCCGGTCTCTTTCTTATGCACTTTTTCGCATTTTAATTGCAGATAAATCATTTAGTGGAATAACCGCGCGGTGTCACACTCCTGAAAATTGTTATGAATGTTAGATAAAAGCAAACAATTGGTTATAAGGAGGAAGTATGCGCGTCATTACCCTGGCCGGAAGTCCACGATTCCCTTCGCGTTCCAGCGCCCTGCTGGAATATGCCCGTGAAAAGCTCAATGCGCTGGATGTGGAAGTGTGCCACTGGAATCTGCATAACTTCGAACCCGAAGATTTGCTGTACGCCCGTTTCGACAGCCCTGCGCTGAAAACCCTCACAGAGCAACTGAAAGAGGCAGACGGTTTAATCGTGGCGACACCGATCTATAAAGCCTCTTTTTCTGGCGCACTGAAAACCCTGCTCGATCTACTGCCGGAGCGCGCGCTGGACGGCAAAGTGGTGCTGCCGCTGGCAACGGGCGGAACGGTTGCCCATTTACTGGCGGTGGATTATGCCCTGAAACCGGTCCTGAATGCCCTGAAAGCACAAGAGATTCTCCATGGGGTTTTCGCGGACGATTCGCAGGTCATTGATTATCAACACAAGCCGCACTTTACGCCGAATCTGCAAACGCGCCTCGATGCTGCGCTGGAAACCTTCTGGCACGCGCTGCATCGCCGGGATATCCAGGCACCTGCGTTTGGCCAGCCTCAAGGAGTCGCACATGTTTAAAACCTTAACCCGCCTCGGGCTGGCTGGCCTGATGGCCTTGACCGGGCTGGCTCAGGCCGCAGAAACAGCGCCGGACAGTTTACGCATTGGCTATCAGAAAGGCAGCGTCAGTATGGTGCTGGCAAAAAGTCACCAGCTTCTGGAAAAACGCTTCCCGGACACCAAATTTGCCTGGATCGAGTTTCCTGCCGGCCCTCAGATGCTGGAAGCCTTAAACGTAGGCAGTATCGATCTTGGCAGCACAGGCGATATTCCGCCGATATTCGCCCAGGCTGCGGGGGCGGACCTCGTTTATGTCGGCGTTGAACCGCCGAAACCGAAGGCCGAAGTCATTCTGGTGCCTGAAAATAGCGAGATTAAAAGCGTTGCCGATCTAAAAGGTCATAAGGTCGCTTTTCAGAAAGGCTCCAGTTCACACAACCTGCTGCTGCGCGCTTTACAGGAGGCCGGGCTGAAATTCACGGACATTCAGCCTGTTTACCTGACCCCAGCCGATGCACGTGCCGCGTTCCAGCAGAAGAATGTTGATGCCTGGGCTATCTGGGATCCGTACTACTCCGCAGCATTACTGCAAGGAGGCGTGCGTGTGCTGAAGGATGGCACGACGCTGAAACAGACCGGCTCGTTCTACCTTGCCGCGCGTCCTTACGCGGAAAAGAATGGTGCATTTATTCAGAACGTACTGGATACCTTTACGCAGGCCGACACGCTGACCCAAAGCCAGCGTCAGGAAAGTATTGCGCTGCTGGCGAAAACCATGGGCTTACCTGAACCGGTGATTGCGAGCTACCTCAGCCACCGTCCGCCGACCACCATTTCACCCGTGGATGCGCACGTCGCCGCGCTACAGCAACAAACCGCTGACCTCTTCTATCAAAACCGCCTGGTGCCAAAACAGGTCGATATTCGCGAACGCATCTGGCAACCCGCAGGCAAAGAAGGAGCTAAATCATGAGTCTGAATCTTTTCTGGTTTTTACCCACCCACGGAGATGGCCACTATCTTGGCACTGAAGAGGGTTCCCGCCCGGTTGACCATGGCTACCTGCAGCAGATTGCACAGGCGGCGGACCGCATCGGTTTCACCGGCGTGCTGATCCCGACCGGGCGTTCATGTGAAGATGCCTGGCTGGTCGCCGCGTCGATGATCCCGGTCACCCAGCGTCTGAAGTTCCTGGTTGCGTTACGTCCAGGCGTGGTTTCCCCCACCGTGGCAGCGCGTCAGGCGGCAACGCTGGACAGACTCTCCAACGGTCGTGCCCTGTTTAACCTGGTGACGGGCAGCGATCCGCAGGAACTGGCAGGCGATGGCGTGTTCCTCGACCACACCGAGCGCTATGAGGCTTCTGCCGAGTTCACCCGCGTCTGGCGGCGGCTGCTTGAAGGTGAAACCGTCACCTTCGAAGGCAAGCATATTCACGTTCGCGACGCCAAACTCTACTTCCCGCCAGTGCAGCAGCCGCGCCCACCGCTCTATTTTGGCGGGTCGTCGGATGTAGCCCAGGATCTGGCTGCCGAGCAGGTCGATCTGTATCTGACCTGGGGCGAACCGCCTGAGCTGGTAAAAGAGAAAATTGCCCAGGTGCGCGCAAAAGCGGACGCCCATGGCCGCAAGGTGCGCTTCGGTATTCGTCTGCACGTGATTGTTCGCGAAACCACTGAAGAGGCCTGGCGGGCGGCAGACCGTCTGATATCCCATCTGGACGATGAGACCATCGCAAAGGCGCAGGCCGCGTTTGCCAAAACCGACTCCGTCGGACAGCACCGAATGGCATCCCTGCACAACGGCAAGCGCGAGAAGCTGGAGATCAGCCCGAACCTGTGGGCAGGCGTTGGCCTGGTGCGCGGCGGTGCGGGCACGGCGCTGGTCGGGGACGGCCCGACCGTGGCAGCGCGGATTAATGAATACGCGGACCTCGGTATCGACAGCTTTATTCTCTCCGGTTATCCGCACCTGGAGGAGGCCTACAAAGTGGGCGAGCTGTTATTCCCGCATCTGGATGTGGCCATCCCGGAAATACCGCAGCCACAGCAGCTTCAGCTGCAGGGAGAAGCGGTGGCAAACGAATTTATCCCTCGAAAAGCCGCGCAAAGCTAAGGAGTGACCATGTCTGCCACCTCACAAAAATGGCTGCTGCGCGCCGCGCCGTGGTTTTTACCCGTCGGCATTGTGGCTCTCTGGCAGCTCGCATCATCCACCGGCTGGCTGTCGAGCCGTATTCTGCCCTCTCCTGAGGGCGTTGTAGAAGCGTTCTGGTCGCTGAGCGTCAGCGGTGAGCTGTGGCAGCATCTGGCGATCAGTTCCTGGCGCGCGGTGATTGGGTTTTCTATTGGCGGCAGCATCGGCCTGGTGCTGGGGTTGATCAGCGGTCTTTCCCGCTGGGGTGAGCGGCTGCTGGATACCTCCATTCAGATGTTGCGTAACGTGCCGCATCTGGCGCTGATCCCGCTGGTCATTCTGTGGTTTGGGATTGATGAGAGCGCGAAGATCTTCCTCGTGGCGCTGGGCACGCTGTTCCCGATTTACATTAATACCTGGCACGGCATCCGCAATATCGATCGCGGCCTGGTGGAGATGGCGCGAAGCTATGGCTTGTCGGGTTTTTCGCTCTTTCTACACGTGATCCTGCCGGGCGCCCTGCCCTCCATCATGGTCGGAGTGCGTTTTGCCCTCGGCCTGATGTGGCTGACGCTGATTGTCGCGGAAACCATTTCGGCTAACTCTGGTATCGGCTACCTGGCGATGAATGCCCGCGAGTTCCTGCAAACGGACGTCGTGGTGGTTGCCATTATCCTTTATGCCCTGCTCGGCAAACTCGCCGACGTCAGCGCCCAGTGGCTGGAACGCAGCTGGCTGCGCTGGAACCCGGCGTATACCCTTCAGGAGGCGAAAGCATGAATACGGCACGACTGAATCAGGGGACACCGTTACTGTTAAACGGCGTGACCAAACGCTACGGCGAAAACACCATTCTTAACGCGCTGGATCTGCATATTCCCGCCGGGCAGTTTGTGGCCATTGTCGGGCGCAGCGGCGGCGGCAAGAGTACGCTGCTGCGCCTTCTGGCCGGACTGGAATCCCCTAACGGCGGCGACATTCTGGCAGGGACAACGCCGCTGGCCACTATTCAGGACGATACCCGCATGATGTTTCAGGATGCGCGACTGCTGCCCTGGAAGACGGTGATTGATAACGTCGGGCTGGGGCTCAAAGGACACTGGCGGGATGAAGCCCGTCAGGCGCTGGCCGCCGTCGGACTGGAAAACCGCGCCGGTGAATGGCCTGCTGCGCTGTCGGGTGGGCAGAAGCAGCGCGTGGCGCTGGCACGGGCGTTAATTCATCGTCCGGGCCTGCTGTTGCTTGATGAGCCGCTCGGCGCGCTCGACGCCTTAACGCGGATCGAAATGCAGGATCTGATCGAATCCCTGTGGCAGACGCATGGATTCACGGTTCTGCTGGTCACGCATGACGTCAGCGAAGCCGTGGCGATGGCCGACCGGGTGCTGTTAATAGAAGACGGAAAAATTGGTCTGGATCTGACGGTGGATCTTCCACGGCCTCGTCGTGTCGGTTCGGCAAGACTGGCGGAGCTGGAGGCAGAAGTGCTGGATCGGGTGATGAAGCGCGAGGGAACGGAGTTACAGCGAGTTAAGGCTAATGCCTGATGCCCTCACCCCGGCCCTCTCCCACTGTACAGTCCGGGGACATAGTGAACACTTGTTCGGGGACATGGTAG
>NZ_JTLF01000150.1:0-5571 GCF_000798855.1 Enterobacter sp. ZOR0014
TGGATAAAAGCATCAGGAGCCTGCTAGTTTTATGACCATGACGCACCCCGAGTGCGCGGTTCAATAAGAGAGAAAGCCATGAAACGAGCCGTGAACGCCCTACAAAATTTCGGAAAATCATTGTACGGCCCCGTACTTATCTTACCGATCGTCGGTCTGTTTATCGCCTTTGGTAACGTATTGGGTAACGGCAACCTGGCCGAGTACCTGCCGTTTCTTGGCCATCCGCTCATTCAGAGTATCGGCCAGCTGATCGCCAAATCCGCCGTGTCAGTGCTGGTCAACCTGGCGCTGGTGTTTGCCGTCGGGATCCCGATTGGGCTGGCAACGCGCGATAAAGGCTACGCGGCGCTGATTGGTCTGGTGACCTTCGTGGTGTTTATCAACGCCATGAACGTAACGTTACAGCTTCAGGGTGAGCTGGCGCCTGCCGGGCAGATGAAAGCCGCGGGTCAAAGCATGGTGCTGGGCGTTCAGGTGCTGGAGATGGGTGTTTTCGCCGGGATCCTGACCGGGGCGCTCTCCGGCTACCTTTACAACAAATATTCCGGCGTACAGTTTAACGGTGCGATGGCGATTTACTCCGGCCACTGCTTTGTCGCGATTGTGATGCTGCCCGTCTCCATGCTGCTCGGCGTGGTAATGAGCGAAATCTGGCCGTACGCTCAGCACGGGATTAGCGCGCTGGCGCTGGCCATTAAAGGCTCAGGCCCGTTCGGCGTAGCCATTTACGGTTTCCTTGAGCGCATTCTGGTACCGACTGGCCTGCATCATCTGGTTTATACCCCGTTCCTCTATACCGAACTCGGGGGGACGCAGGAGGTATGCGGCGCAACCTATCAGGGCGCGCGCAATATCTACTTCGCCGAAATGGCCTGTCCGGAGGTGAAGCAGCTCAGCAGCACCGTGGTGTGGGACGCGCGCGGCATCAGCAAAATGTTCGGCCTGCCCGCCGCCGCGCTGGCGATGTATATGACCGCAAAACCGGAACGCAAAGCTGTTGCGAAAGCCATTTTGATCCCGGCGGCGCTGACCTCGCTGCTGGTCGGCGTCACCGAGCCGATTGAGTTCTCCTTCCTGTTCGTCGCGCCGCTGCTGTTCGTGGTTCACGCGGTGCTGACCGGCATCGGCATGATGCTGTTCTCGCTATTTGGTGTTCACGCCATCGGTGCCAACGGGATCATTGATTTCATTCTCTACAACCTGCCGCTCGGCACGGAGAAATCCAACTGGCCAATGTACATCCTGGTAGGGCTGATCATGTTTTCCCTCTACTTCACGGTGTTCCGCTTCCTTATTCTGCGCTTCAACATGAAGACCCCAGGCCGTGAGGATGAGGATCAGGAGACACGTCTCTACAGCAAGCAGGAGTACCAGGCGAGGGGCAATAACGACGGGCTGGGTGAGTCCATCGTAGTGGGCCTCGGCGGCAGGGAGAATATTGAGGTTGTGGATAACTGCTATACCCGCTTACGCGTCACGGTGAAGGACGTCGACATCATCGACGAGCCGCGCCTGAAAGCGACCGGCGCGAAAGGGGTCATCAAACAAGGTAACAACGTTCAGGTGGTCTACGGGCTGCATGTCAAAAAAATGCGAGAAGCCGTTGAGACGTTTCTCTGAAAGGAGCTAAAGATGTTTACACCCCCCTTTATTCTGTCGATTGCCGGTGGCGGCAGCACCTACACGCCGGGTATTGTGAAAAGCCTGATGGTACGTCTGCATGACTTCCCGCTGGCCGAAATCCGCCTCTATGACATCGACGAGGCGCGTCAGAACACCATCGCGCCGGTGGTTGAGAAAGTGATTCGTGACCACAGTGAAAGCATCAAATTCACCGTCACCACTGACCCGGAAGTGGCGTTCAGCGGCGCACATTTCGTCTTCGCCCAGATGCGGGTCGGTCAGTATAAAATGCGCGAGCAGGATGAGAAGATCCCGCTGCGGCACGGCGTGGTCGGCCAGGAGACTTGCGGTCCCGGCGGGCTGGCGTACGGACTGCGCACGATCCTGCCGATGGTCGAGCTTATCGATCGGGTGGATCGCTACGCGCATGAAAAAGCCTGGATCGTGAACTACTCCAACCCGGCAGCGATCGTGGCGGAAGGCGTGCGCCGCCTGCGCCCGAACGCGCGGGTGCTGAACATCTGCGATATGCCCGTCGCCGCAATGCGCAATATGGGTGCCATTCTGGGCGTGGATCGCCACAAGCTGGAGGTGGACTATTTCGGCCTGAACCACTTCGGCTGGTTTACCCGCGTGCTGGTGGACGGCGAAGACAAGCTGCCCGAACTGCGCAAACATATCGCGAAGTTTGGCCTGTTGACGGAAGACGCCGCTAAAACCGATCCGCAACATTCCGATCCCTCCTGGGTGAAGACCTGGCGCAACATCAAGCCCGTCATGGATAACTTCCCGGAGTACCTGCCGAACCCGTATCTGCAGTATTACCTGATGCCAAACCAGATTGTGGAGCATCAGAACCCGGACTATACCCGCGCTAACGAAGTGATGGACGGGCGTGAGAAAAAACTCTTTGCTGCTGCGCAAGAGTACAAGCGCACCGGGATCCTGCCGGATGCCTTCCACGTGGGCGTCCACGGCGAGTTTATCGTCGACGTGGCCTGCTCGCTGGCCTTTAACCTGCGCAGCCGCCATCTGGTGATGGTGGAAAACCGCGGGGCGATTACCAACCTGCCATACGATGCGATGGTGGAAGTGCCCGCCTATATCACCTCCGAAGGACCAGAGCCTATGCGCATCGGTCGGGTGCCGCTGTTCCATCAGACCCTGCTGCAACAGCAGCTGGCATCCGAACAGCTGCTGGTGGAGGCGACCATCGAAGGCAGTTATGAGAAAGCCCTGCAGGCCTTCACCCTGAACCGCACCGTGCCGACCATGGCGCACGCGAAAGCTATTCTGGATGAGATGATCGAAGCCAACCGCGACTACTGGCCCGCACTGCAAAAGGCCTGGCAGAATGGCGAAACGGTGAAAAAATAGGGGCTTGCTCGCGAGTTGAACGTGGTTTGCTTGTCGGTGTCATAAAAAACACCGACAATCCTTTTTTACGGAAAAGAATGGAGGCATCCCATGTCCACCTCATATTTTGTCGCCGCCGACTGGCTGATTGAGCACGGCGACGACCCGGAAGTCCAGATTATTGACGCGCGGATGGCCCCAGCCGGGCAGGAACATCTTCGTGATATGCTCGCTGAATACCGTGCCGGCCATCTGCCTGATGCGGTGTTTTTTGATATTGAAGCCCTCTCCGATCACAACTCTCCCCTGCCGCACATGCTGCCGCGCCCGGAAGCCTTTTCCGTGGCGATGCGCGAGCTGGGCGTGAGCCGCGACAAGCATCTGGTTGTTTACGATGAGGGCAACCTCTTTTCCGCACCGCGCGCGTGGTGGATGTTAAAACAGTTTGGCGTAGAGAAAGTGTCAATTCTGGCAGGCGGTCTGGCGGGCTGGAAGCGTGATGACCTGCCGCTTCAGCAGGGTGATGTCACGCTGCCGGAAGGCGATTTCGATGCCACGTTTGACGCACACGTCGTCAAACGTCTGACTGACGTACTGGTCGTTAGCCACGAGAAGACGGCGCAAATTGTCGATGCCCGTCCTGCTCCTCGCTTTAATGCCGAAGCGGATGAACCGCGTCCGGGTCTGAAGCGTGGACATATTCCGGGCGCGCTGAACGTGCCGTGGGGCGATCTGGTTTTTGAAGGGGAGCTGAAAACCACCGATGAACTGCGCGCCATTTTTGACCGTGCGGGTGTGGATTTACATCGTCCGATCATTGCCAGCTGCGGTTCCGGCGTAACGGCCTGCGTGGTGATTCTGGCACTTGCCACCCTCGGGGTTAACGACGTCACTCTTTACGACGGCGCCTGGAGCGAATGGGGTGCGCGAGACGATCTGCCGGTTGAACCGGCAAAATAATGGATAACCGCCTGGCCACGCTGTTAACGCGCGGGGCGTCACTGACCCGCGCGGAGTATCGCGTCCTCGCCCACCTCACGGAGCATCCGCTGCTGGTGGGCAATATCACGGTGCGCGAGCTGGCGCAGGCGACATTTGTTTCTACCGCCACCATTATGCGGCTGTGTCAGAAGCTGGGGTTCAGCGGTTTTAGCGAGTTTATCTGGCACTGCAAGCAGCTGCTTTCTGACACGCCGCATATCGCCGTGCAGGGGCAATCGCTCCCTGAGCTGCCTGCCCTTTTTAACCAATTCATCGCCAACTATCAGCAAACTTTTCAGTGGGTCACCCAGGACAAACGCCAGCAGTTTGCCAACCTGCTGCGCCAGAAAGAGAGCTTTTTTCTCTACGGTGCCGGGTTTTCCTATCTGTTTGCCGAGTACCTGACCAAGAAATTGCAGGTGTTGGGCAAAACGGCATTTATCTCCGGGCCGGGGGACAGCCGGAACATTTTTCTCAGCAACGCCGCCCGCTATCAGGTGTTCATTGCCGTTTCACGCAGCGGCGAAACGGAGCAGGTGCTGGATAAAGCGCGAATTGCCAAAAACGTCGGGATGACCGTCGTCGCGTTTACCCGCGCCTCGGCCAATACGCTGGCGGGGATGGCGGACGTACACTTTGCCCTCTATGACGAAGCGGTACATTTCGCTGCTGAAGCAGCAGGCGTGACGTCATTTGAGTCGAATCTGGTGCTGCTGATGGATTTACTGCTGCTGGAAGCAACGGGGTGAAGTTCACCCCGCGTCATCAGATAATGCGGTTGGTTTTGAGATCGCGCAGGAACCCGCCCCAGCGACGCTCATAAAACGGCGTGATGTGCTCGGTAATAAAATGGCTGATGCCCTTCTCACCTTTCGTCACCTGGCAGATATCAATCGGCTCGTCGCCCGGCAGCGTGTCGGTCGCCACGCTTCCCGCCGCCTGAATGATGTCGTCGATATCGCCATCTGCTTCAATACCGATCAGCAGCACCGGTTGCTCGTCGGCATTCTCTTTAATGGAGCAGAGGAATGCGCGCCTGACGGGCTTGAGCGTTTTGAAGAGCGTGGTCAGGGAATCAATCATCTGCGCGGGCGGCTCGGCCACTTCGGAGAGCAGCAGCGTTTCCCCCCCTTCCAGCACTTCCTGAGTGCTGAGCGGATTGCCCTCTTCACCCATCAGGTGACTGATTTCACGCGGGGTGAACTCTTTCCCGGTTGGCAGTTTGGCGTTGAGGAACAGGGTCTGGCCCAACGTCATTTCAAACAGCGTACGCACCGGCATCACCACGAATGCCTGTTCATCTTCCACGGCTTCCTGCAGCGCTTCCAGTGAGGTAAAGAACGGGATCACTGAAGAGCCGTCGTCTTTCTCCCAGTGCAGCAGATCCAGCGCGCTGTCTTCCACAACCTGCTCACCTTCCGCCGCGGTGCCTGGCACCCAGACGGTAGATTCCAGCAACGTGCGGAAAAATGCCGGACGGTGAGCGGGCTCGGTGGCCGCCTGTTCCAGCAGAGTTTCTAATTCGTTTTTGGTTTCGGACATAGTTTGGCTACTTCACAATTGCCCGGCGGCGCTACGCTTGCACGGGCCTACGGGTTTTGTAGGCCG
>NZ_JTLF01000115.1:0-6650 GCF_000798855.1 Enterobacter sp. ZOR0014
GTTTTCTCCCTCTCCCTGTGGGAGAGGGCCGGGGTGAGGGCATCAGGTTAACGCTATGAATTATCATCAATACTACCCCGTTGATATCGTCAACGGACCCGGCACCCGCTGCACCCTTTTCGTGTCAGGCTGCGTCCACGAGTGCCCGGGTTGCTATAACAAAAGCACCTGGCGCTTAAATTCCGGTATGCCGTTTACCGCGGAAATGGCAGACCGGATCATTAACGATCTCAACGATACGCGCATCAAACGACAGGGAATTTCGCTCTCCGGCGGCGATCCTCTTCACCCGCAAAACGTGCCGGAGATCCTGAAACTGATAAAACGCATTCGCCACGAGTGCGCAGGAAAGGATATCTGGGTCTGGACGGGTTACAGGCTGGATGAACTGAATGCTGCTCAGATGGAAGTAGTGGAGTTGATTAACGTGCTGGTCGACGGCAAGTTCGTTCAGGATTTAAAAGACCCCGCGCTGATCTGGCGCGGCAGCAGTAACCAGGTTGTGCATCATTTGCGTTAATTAAAAGCGGATATTATTTATCCGCCTTTTTCTCAAAACCGACTCAAACTCTCCATCGCCACCGTTTTAAACTCGGCAAAATCGCCGCAGCTACAGAGCCGCGCCATGGCGCGCTCGCGCAGGAAGGTGACGAAGATATCGTAGATCGCCATCGCCTCTTCATACTCGCTTTTGCTGATGGCGAGCAGGAAAATCACGTGCGCGGTTTCGTCACCCCACGCAATCCCCTGCGGGGCGAGTACGGTGTAGACCACGGTTTTCTGGGCAAGCAGACCGAGGGAGTGCGGAAGCGCAATGCCGTCACCGAGCATGGTGCTGACGATGGCTTCACGTTCAACCACCGACTCCAGAAACGCCGTCCCCACAAACCCCTCCCCTTCAAGCTGTTCGCACAGCTCGCGGAACAGCGTTTGCTGGTCAATCGGCGCGTCGATGATGCGGAAATGGGCGGCGTCGAAGTATTTATCCAGCATCCACGGGCGGGTGCGGTCTACCAGCACCAGCTTGCCAATCTGCTCCAGCTGATAATCAGTCGGAAACGGTGCGATCATCACTACCGGTTTTGCTTTTTCACTGACGCGCGCGGTGGCGATAACAAAGTCCTCGCTGAGCGATTCCACCTGCTCGTACTCGCGCAGCGTGAGCGTGCGCGTGACCTCAATCTGCGGGTATTTACGCTGGAGTACCGCCTCAATCATACGCACCATCGCATTACCGGCGTCACAGACCAGCAGCACGCGCGGCTGGCGCTGGTAGCCAATGTTGTAGTGACGCTCCAGCCCGACGCCAATGTGCAGCACCAGGAAACCAATTTCGTTTTCGCTGATCGCATACGGCGTGTATTTGCCCCAGTTCGATACCGCCGCCAGGGTCATGTCCCAGGCCATCGGGTAGTGCTGCTTGATGTTATCCAGCAGCGGATTGGGGATCATGATTTGATACCGCACGCGGGTGATCATCGTCTTGATGTGCGTGAGCAGATCCGCGTGCAGCTGCGCGTCGCTGAGCAGGTTGTAGTTGTAGTGGGTGTTGATGTAGCGCAGGATGTAGTTCACCAGCGCCTCTTCGTCATCGGCGTTAATGGCGCTTGGGGCGATCTCCTGGATCTGCCGCGCAGCGATGTGCACGCAGAGCCAGTTCTCCTCCGAGGGTGCAAGCGCTTTGCCCGCCAGTTCCTGAATGGCCACGGCAATATCTTTCGCCGCTTCCCGCACGTTCTCCTCCACATCCTCCGCATGGAATTCCGACAGCGGATAGCCTTCGCTGATGCGTCGCACCGATACCGCGCAGTACAGGCGCAGGAACAACTCCCCTTCGTCCGTCAGGCGAATGTGGTGACGCGTCAGCGCGTCGTGCAGCACTGGCACCATCTTTTCCGCCACGCCCGCATTGAGCGCGACGTCCGTCACCAGCGAGTTCAGGCTGTCCTGCTGCGCCAGCTCCCAGAGCAGATCGGTCAGGCAGGCGCGAACCGACATTTCGCTGCCAAACAGCTTCATGCCATGGCGTGGACGGGTTTCCAGCGTCAGGTTATAGCGATGAAAACACTCGCGCACTTCCGCCATGTCGCTTTGCAGCGTGGCGCGGCTGACAAACCACTCGTCCGCAAGGTCCTCCAGCTTAAGCGAAAACGCCGACGTCAGAAAACGCACCACCAGATAATGCACGCGCTCCGCGCCCGTACGGGGAATACGCAGCGCGCGCGGATGGGAGGCCTGGAGCTGCTGATAACGCGCGGCGTCGTCAATTTTAAGCTGATAGCCATTTCCACGGCTCAGAATAAACTGCGCCCCGTGGCTCGCCAGCAGCGCGTTCAGGGCGGTGATGTCAGCACGGACGGTTCGCGTGGAGACCGACAGCCGCTGCGCCAGCTCGTCCTGCGGCAGCGTCTCGTTTTGCAACAGATCGAAAAGTTGCGCTAAACGTTGGTTCGGAAATCGCACGTCGTTGTCCTCTTACGGCTTAGGGTGAAATGACCATCTGGGATGGGCTGCCGACCGGCGTATAGTCTGGCTCGAAGCTCAACTTCCCATCCTGCGCCACGCGAAAACGGGTAATGTTATCGCTGCGCTGGTTCATAACGTACAGCCAGCGTCCTTGTTTATCGAGCGTCAGGGTGCGCGGGTAGTCGCCACGCGTCCACACGTCATCCTGATGCCTCAGCGTGCCTTCTGCTGTTACGGTAAAGTGCCCGATGCTGTTATGCAAACGGTTAGCCACATACAGCTGTTTACCGTCGGCGCTTAACGCCAGCCCGGCAGCAAAACTGGTGCCTTTGTACCCTTTTGGCAGGGCAGAGAGTGTTTTACCCGCTTTCAAGGTGCCGTTGGCATTCACGGTATAATGGGTGAGCGTTGAGGCCTCTTCGTTAATCAGCCACAGGGCATCCCCTTTCGGCGTAAAGACGAAATGGCGAGGTCCGGCCCCTTTCGAGGAGGCGCTGATAAACGGCGGATCGTTGGGGGTCAGCTTTCCGCTTCGATCGTCAAAACGGTACTGATAGATGCGATCTAACCCCAGATCGGTCGAAAACACGTACTTCCCGCTCGGATCGGCGGCGATCATGTGCGCATGAGGACCGTTGTGATCGCTGATAGCAAAACTGCCCTCTACAGCGGCTTCTGGTTTTGCTGCACCAGGTTCGCCCTGATCCTGATGTTTATCCGTGGCATCTCCCAGGCTGCCGTCTGCTTTGACCGGCAAAACGGCAATCGATCCGCTGACGTAGTTGGCCACCAGCAGGTGCTGGCCATTCGGCGTCAGCGAAAGATAAACCGGCCCCGCGCCGCCGGAGGCCACCTGATTCAACTCGCTCAGCTCGCCGTTATCTTCCACCCGCAGCGCCTGCACCACGCCCTGCTCCACTTCGCTTGCCAGATAGAGCGTTTTGCCGTCGTGTGAGACGGCAAACTGCGCGGCGTTCGGCAGTTTGCTCACCAGCGTTTTGTTGCCTAGCGCGCCGGTTTGCGCGTCAACGGTAAAACGGTACAGCCCTTCGCCGTTGGGGTTGTAGGTGCCGACCCAGGCATACTGGGTTTGCGCGACGGCGGCGGTAGCAAGCAAAGAGAGTGAAGCAACAAGCAGGTTACGGGTGTGCATGGTGGCTCCTTTGGGTGTTATGACTTAACCAGTTTCTTCGTCATCTCAAGCAGCGTACGCACATCTTCCGGACGCGTATCACCGCTGGCCTTGTCGATAATCGAGCTATAGATATGCGGGATGATCTTGCTCACGCCCGCGTCGAGGGCGAGCTGCAGGATCGCCTCAAAGTTTTCCAGATCGATCCCACCGGTCGGTTCCAGCCAGAAGTCGTGACGGGCGCAGGCTTCCGCTACCGCCTGGTATTCGTCACGACACTTAAGGCCGCCCATCGGGAAATATTTGATCGAGCTGCCGCCAAAATCTTTCAGCAGGGCAATCGCGGTTTCCACCGGGACGATACCGTCCGGTGCCGTGCTGCTCAGCGGACCGGTGGAAATTTTCACCATACCGACGGTGCCGGTCGGTGAGACCAGACCGTTCACCACAGAGTCGTTCTGCCCCAGCAGCGCGCGGCTGGTCGCCACGCCGGTAAAGACCTGGTTGACGTGCTGCGGCTGTACCTGACGGGAGATTTCACTGACCATCGCCGACTGGTTCGGGTCGCCCGCGCCCAGTCCCACGGAAAGCGCGTTATCAATCAGCGCCGCGTACTCGCGCATATCCGCCACTGCGCTTGCCACGTCCGGGTAATTTTTGGAGAGCACGCCCACCAGCACATGGCCTTCCGCCGCCTCGTAAATGGCGCTGGCATTGGCTTTCGAACCTGCCAGCACGTTCAGGCAGACGCGGTCACGGTAAAAATTGGGGGTCAGTTTCATGCGTTTTTCTCCTGTCCTAACACTTCGCTAATGCGGCGGTACACGATGTTCAGCTGGTCAGCATTTACGCTGCGCACGTCCGCTTCGATAATCCCTTCGTTGGCCTTGTAGCCACGGAAATAGATGGCGTATTCACCCTGCTTGAGCTTATTCACCAGGTCACCGGTGCCCACGCCGGTGGTCGCTTCGTCAAACTTAATCTCAGTGCGGGCGATATCGCGCCCGGCGCTGTCCCAGACTACGCGCGCGGTGACGCCGTTCAGGGTGTTAAGCGCGTCGATAAACGGCGTCATCTTCGCCACCATCTCGGCACCGCTCTCTTTGGTCGCCGTGAGGTAGTGTTCGATGGCGCAGGTCAGGCCGAGAATGCCCTCTTTACCCACCTTCATCGCGCGGCCAATACCTGCCGTCTGGCGTTTCACCCACTCAACGTACTGGGTTTTGCCGATCACCAGCCCGCTGGTTGGCCCTTCGATCGCCTTCGCACCGCTGTAGATCACCAGATCCGCGCCGGAACGGTAGTAAACATGCAGATCTTCTTCCGCTGCGGCATCGACGATCAGCGGCAGATCGTGTTTACGTGCGACTACTGCCGCCTGCTCGACGCTGAGCATGCTTTTCTGCACGCAGTGGTGAGATTTGATATAGAGGATCGCCGCCGTGCGCGGGGTGATCGCCGCCGCCAGCTGATCGGCGGAACATTCGTTGGCATAGCCCGCTTCGACCAGTTTTCCGCCGCCCAGCGCGACCATGGTGCCCACCGGCGCGCCAAAGTTAACGTTGTGGCCTTTCGGCAGGACAATCTCGTTGTTCGCAATCGGGGTCACGTGCAGGTTTTCCAGCAGCCAGTCGCTGTCTTTGACCAGCACTGCCGCTACGGACTGGGCAATGCCCGCCGACGCGCAGGAGACCACCGTCGCGCCCTCCACATCAAGAAGCTTCGCGATGTATTCCCCGGTTTTGTTGACCAGATCCTTCATCTCAAAATAGTGATTCATGCCGTCCATTGCCGCCTGCACCACTTCCGGGCGCGGCGTGGAAACGCCCAGCGCCGTCATGCGGCCCGAGGTGTTGATAACTTGCTTTAAGTGGTACTTCTCATAAATCGAAGGCATGTTCCGTGCTCCCTTGTTCGGTCATGTAGCCCTTGCCCGCGCGGATCGCGGCAAGCGGCACCAGAATATGTTCAGCCTGCAGGCTGTCGTTTTCGGCATCCGTCAGCACCGTTGGCTGGCGTTTAATCGTGAACAGCGTCAGGTCGGCGTCAAGGCCGGGCTGGATGCGGCCTTTACGCGTCAGGCGTAGGCCATCCGCGGCGTTGGCGGTGACGCAGTCAATGACCTGCGGCAAAGACATGCCGATGGCGAGAAACTTCGACATCACGCTTGCAAGCGACCCGACCGGTCCGTTAATCCGGTTACGGCAGTAGATATCCGAGCTGATGGTGTGCGGCAGAATGCCCATCGCGATGGCGCGTTTCGCCACCTCAAAGCTGAAGCTCGCCGTACCGTGCCCCACGTCCAGACGCACGCCGCGCTTCAGGGCGGAGGTGATGGAGGCGCGCAGCTCGCCGGAGGGCGTCAAAATACGGTTGGGTTTGCCGTTGTAGCAGTGGGTGATGATGTCGCCGGAACTGAGCAGTTCGGCAATCTCGTCGAGGTTCGGCGGGTTGTTGCCGATGTGCACCATCAGCGGCAGATCGCCGTTCTCGCTCTGGATGGCTTTCGCGCGCTCCAGTGGCGTAATGCCGTTTTCACCGACCACGCTGCTGCTCATACGCGCTTTCAGGCCGACGATAAAATCAGGGTGGCGTTTTACTGCCTGCTTCACGGCATCGGCATCAATATTCGCCATATTGGCCAGTTCGTTCTGGGCAATCAGCCCGACGCGGGAGATGTTCAGCAGGGCAAACACCTCGGTGGCGGCCTTGCGGGTAATTTCATAGAAATCATCCACGTCATCTGCCCCGGTACTGCCGGCATCCACCACGGTGGTGACGCCCGTGGCAATGCCTACGCTGTCCGGCTCGTCGTGATAAATCGGCGAGTTCGGGTAGCAGTGGACGTGAGAGTCAATCCAGCCTGCGCTGACGAACACATCACCGTTCAGCTCAACCGTTTTACGGGCGGGAGCGTCAATGTCACCCAGCGCGGCGATTTTCCCATCCTGAATGGCGATATCGGTCAGGGTATCGTCGGCGAGGCGCGCGCGGCGCAGGAGTAAATCAAACATGGGGTTCTCCTGATAAGGCGGGCGCCTGAGCGCCCGCG
>NZ_JTLF01000347.1:0-14684 GCF_000798855.1 Enterobacter sp. ZOR0014
TGAGAGCTCGTACGAAAGTACGGGCTTTTTTCTTTTATATTCTCCAGCGGGGAATGAGAATCCCCGACCGGGGTTCGACAAAACCCGTAGGCCCGTGCAAGCGTAGCGCCGCCGGGCGAAACGTTGTCAGCAGTCTGAGCCCGTATTGCAATACGGGCTGTCACGATTAATTGCTCAGTTTCCCTGCGCTTTGCTCTCTCACGACAGAAGTCGTCTGCCCCGGATTCGCAGCCGGTTCATCCTTACGCTCTCCCAGCCAGTAATCGGCATTTTTAATTCCCAGTCGAACCGGATCAAACTGTGGATCCAGTCCCTGTGCATTCTGGGTTTCATAATCCTTAAGGCTGACAAAGGCTTTTTTATGTAAAAGTACAATGGCAATAATGTTAAGCCATGCCATCATCCCAACCCCAATATCCCCCAGTCCCCATGCCAGATCCGCGGTGCGGACGGTCCCGTACACTGTGGAAGCCATCAGACATAATTTGAGCAGGAATGTCAGCCAGGGACGGTGAATTTTACGGTTGATGTAGGCGATATTGGTTTCGGCGATATAGTAGTACGCAATAATGGTGGTAAAGGCGAAGAAGAACAGCGCAATGGCAACAAAGTAATTACCAAAGCCCGGCATCATACTTTCCATCGCCGTCTGAACATAGCCAGGACCTGCGGCCACGCCTGCAATCCCCGTATAGAGTGCAGCGCCATCGACGCCCTGAACATTATACAGCCCGGTGATCAGCAGCATAAACCCGGTCGCGGAGCAGACAAACAGCGTATCGATATAAACTGAGAAGGCCTGCACCAGCCCCTGTTTCACCGGATGGCTCACCGCTGCCGCAGATGAAGCATGCGGTCCGGTCCCCTGTGCCGCTTCGTTGGAATAGACGCCGCGCTTAACTCCCCACATAATCGCCTGACCCAGAATCGCGCCAAAGCCCGCTTCAAAGCCAAAAGCACTTTTCCAGATCAGCAGAATAACACCAGGAAGCTCGGTAATATTAATCGCGATAATAACGCAAGCCACAATAATATAGCCGAGTGCCATAAACGGAACGACCATACTGCTAAAACTGGCGATCCTTTTCACACCACCGAAAATAATAAAGCTTAACAGTACGGCAAGTAATGCCGCCGTGACATTGGGATCAAGCCCAAAAGCTATCTCCAGGCTGGCGCCAATCGAGTTTGCTTGAACCCCTGGCATTAATAAACCGCAGGAGAAAATGGTGACGACTGCAAATAACCATGCATACCATTTGACCCCTAATCCTTTTTCGATATAAAAGGCAGGACCGCCACGATATTCACCGTTGATTTTTTCTTTATAAACCTGGCCCAACGTAGATTCCACAAACGCTGAGCTGGCACCCAAAAACGCCACCATCCACATCCAGAAAAGTGCGCCCGGTCCACCGAAGGTGATTGCGGTGGCGACACCAGCAATGTTTCCGGTCCCTACTCGCCCTGCCAGCGTCATCGTCAGTGCCTGGAAAGACGATACCCCTGCATCGGTAGGACGCCCCTGGAACATCAAGGTAATCATATGTTTTATATGACGTAACTGCAAAAAACGACTACGTAATGAGAAATAGAGACCGACACCCAGACATAAGAATATTAACGCCGGGCTCCAGATAACACCGTTAATTGCACCAACCAGTTCGTTCATGTATGACCCTCAACGTGATGTTCCAGGGAAACGGTTCCCCATGGGATTTTCTTGTTAGAATGTTGTTTGAATCAGTACGAAACATAGATAATTACCCTCAATACACCAACTTAATTTTTACAACTTAGTAACATTATGTGACAACATTCACGTTTAAATTTGAACGAACAATTAGCGCGATCATGATATTCATGGGTATTTTGTGGATATTATAAATACGCATCACATTTCGCCAGGCGTGATAAAAACCCACCGATGAAATGAATACCGAAATGATGAATTCCGCACGACAGGCTATCTATTAAAAGATAACCAGGCGCGAGTAGAGCACAGGAATAAAAGAAGCTTCCCGGCAAGATGCCGGGAAGGGATTACTGAAGAAGGATAAAACGGTAATGTTTTACCTTCAGTCGGAATAGACTTGCAACGTCCGCTGACACAGTGCCGAACGCACGCAATCCTCTTTCGTGAAGCGTACCACCCCAATCATCTCATCTTCCTCAAAACGTGACATCGCGTCGCTCAGCCCGGATTTCACGCCGGATGGCAGGTCACACTGGGTAATGTCGCCGTTAACGATGACCGTCACGTTCTCCCCGAGGCGCGTTAAGAACATCTTCATTTGCGCAGCGGTCACGTTCTGAGCCTCGTCAAGAATGACGACCGCATTTTCAAATGTACGTCCGCGCATATAGGCGAACGGCGCGATTTCCACCTTGCCAATCTCTGGTCGCAGGCAGTACTGCATAAAGGATGCACCCAAACGCTTCACCAGCACGTCATAGACGGGTCTGAAGTACGGGGCAAACTTCTCCGAAATATCGCCGGGCAGGAAGCCGAGATCTTCATCCGCTTGCAGTACCGGACGGGTAACAATAATACGCTCCACGTCCTTATGGATCAGCGCTTCCGCCGCTTTGGCTGCACTGATCCAGGTTTTCCCGCATCCGGCTTCACCGGTTGCAAAGATGAGCTGTTTACTCTCGATAGCATTCAGGTAGTGCGCCTGAGCCTCATTGCGCGCCACAATTGGAGAATGATCACGGCTGTCTCGGGCCATGCCAATTGCTTCTACGCCACTCATCTGCACAAGCGAGGTGACCGATTCTTCTTCACGCTGTTTATGGCTACGTGAGTCCCGTCTCAGCACACGTTTTGCCTCGCGACGAGCTTTGATCACTGCTTTTTGTCTTCCCATGGATAGCACCTTGAGTTGTTGGTATTCATCACACGTGCCAGCGTCGGCACGATTATGCGCACGAACATCAGAGGGTTGGCTTCCTTGTAAGCCATTGCTTGCTTTATCAGATGACGATACAGAACGGCTACGCGCACCAGTCTGCACGTCGGTCGAATCAGATTCTTGAGGAGAGGGGGAGAATTTAGTGGTGAGGAAATCGCTGCCGGAGTCTGAGCCTCCGCGCCGGGTGCTGCGGTTGTTATGTTTACCTTGTCCAGTACAGGACGCAACCATTCGCGATCTCCATAGTGATTCAGCATCACTGCCGGGAACTACCGCTGTCTTATCTTAAGTACATCAGGAGTTATCATAAATGCAACATTTATTTTACCTGATTGCAACTTTTCAGACTGCTCCTGCAGCGGATTCAGTCTTATATAGAAATATTACAGAAATATAACAATATGTTTGTCATAGGAAAAAATAATGTCCCCGCGAACTCTCGCAGGGACAATTATCAGGCTTCAATCAGATCTTGCGCGAGATACGCGTTCCGGTCGCGCACGCCCGGCAGGGCAAAGAAGTAGCCGCCGCCGATGGGTTTTACATACTCTTCCAGCGCTTCGCCGTTTAAGCGCTTCTGCACGGTCAGGAAGCCCTTTTCAAGGTCATGCTGATAGCAGACGAACAGCAGCCCCATATCGAGCTGGCCTGCGTTGGTCACGCCGAGGGAGTAGCTGTAGCCACGACGCATCATCAGGCTGGACTGCGTCTCTTTGGTGCGCGGATTGGCGAGGCGAATATGGCTGTCCAGCGCAATCACATCGCCATTGGGATCGCGGGCATAGTCGGGCACATCATGCTCATGCGTCATACCGAGCGGCGCCCCGCTCTGCTTGTCGCGGCCGAAAATGGTCTGCTGCTCTTTCAGCGGCGTGCGGTCCCAGAACTCCACATGGAACTGGATAATGCGCACCGCCTGGTAGCTGCCGCCGACGGCCCACGCCGGTTCGCCCTGATCCGCTGTCACCCACACCACCTCTTTCATGAGCGCAGCATTGCTGCTGTCCGGGTTGGCCGTGCCGTCCTTAAAGCCCAGCAGGTTAACCGGCGTCTCTTTCCCTTTACTGCGCGCAGCGTGGTCAGAGATAAACCCTTCCCGCTTCCAGCGCACGCTGAGCAGATCCGGGGTGTGCTTGATGATATCGCGCAGGGCGTGGATCACCGTGTCCTGGGTATTGGCGCAAATCTGCAGGAGCAGGTCGCCATGACACAACCCCGCGTCGAGGGAATCGTTTGGAAAACGCGTCATTTTTTGCAGCGCTTTCGGCTTCTGCTTTGTCAGGCCGTAGCGGCCATCAAACAGCGACTCTCCGACCGACACGGTAATGGTCAGGTTATCGGGCGCGATAAACGCCCCGAGAATACCGGAGTCCATTGGCGGCAGGCGCGGATTCGGCGTGTCCGGCGCCGGTCCACCTGCGGTAAGAAACGCAATGCGTGCCGTCAGCAGGCGGAACAGACGTTCCAGATCGGCTTTATCGCTGGCCAGCGAATCAAAGGCCACCAGCATCATGGAGGCCTGCTGCGGCGTCAGAATGCCCGACTGATGATCGCCGTAAAAAGGCTGCGTCTCCATGCGGGCATTGGGGGACAGCGTGCCGGGTGCGCTTTGCGGTTTCGCCGCATGCGCCACCGGGCAGCCGCCTGCAAGGGCAAGCGCGCCGCCCAGCGCCCCTACCCCTTTTAACAACCGACGACGGGAAGGTTCTACCTCGTCGAACTTGCCATTCTTGTTCATCGTGCTTAGTCCAGACCCAGTACGCCGCGCAGCAGAGAGAGATCTTCCGCCAGGGCGGTAATCGGGCCTTTCAGCGCATTACGGTCGGCGTCGGTCAGCTTATCGTATGTTTCAAATCCGTCTTTGGTACGGTATTTCGCCAGAATGGTGTCGACTTTTTTGAAGTTGGCATCCACTTTTGCCAGCAGTTCGCTGTTCTCTTTCTGCAGCTGAGGACGCAGCAGATCGACAATTTTCTGCGCACCGTCGACGTTGGCCTGGAAGTCCCAGAGGTCGGTGTAGCTGTAGCGATCTTCTTCACCGCTGATTTTGCTTGCGGCCACTTCTTCAATCAGACCCGCCGCGCCGCCCACCACTTTTGACGGTGGGAAAGCCAGCTCGCTGATGCGCTTTTGCAGTTCCAGCACGTCGCCGTTCAGCTGTTCGGCGTATTTTTCCATCCCTTTGGTGGTGTTGTCGCCAAACAGGGCTTTCTCCAGACGGTGGAAGCCGGTGAATTTCGGATCGGCGGCCTTCTGCTCGAAATCATCTTCGCGGGCGTCAATGCTGCCATCAAGGTCAGAGAACAGCTCGGCAATCGGCTCGATGCGCTCGTAGTGCTGACGAGCTGGTGCATAAAGGGATTTGGCTTTTTCGATATCACCGGCTTTCACCGCATCGGTAAAGGCTTTCGTGCCCGCCACCAGATCTGCCGTCTCTTTGGTAACGTATGCTTTGTAAGCGGTAATCGCGTCACCCAGGCTCAGCACTGCAGCGCCTTTCGCCGCATCCGCCGTCGCTTCACCTTTAACGATCAGCTTACCCTTAGGATTGGTCAGCAGACCGCAGGTCATTTCATACTCGCCCGGCTGCAGGTTGGCGGTCATCTTCTGGCTGAAGCCAGGGGCGATATTTTCACGCTCTTCGACGACCAGTACCCCTTTCAGGATCTCCCACTCCAGCGCCTTCTGGCTGTGGTTCTGAATAATGAACTGGGTTTTACCGCTGTTCACCGTGAGGGTCATCGGCTCGCACTGCTTGTCATTGACGGTCACTTTGACCTGAGGAACATCGGCCCCCCAGGCGGAAAATGCGGAAGCGAACAGCGCGGCAATGCCTGCGCATAACGCACTACGACGGAACTGAATTGCCATGACTCTTCCCTTTAAAAGTATGTTGTAAATAAATCAACTATTACGGCGCGACGCGCGTCGCCTGTGTGCCGGTACGCGGCGGCATCGCAAACAACACCAGCGCCGGCACCAGATAAATAAAGTACATCGCCACTTCGCTCACGCTCGGTGTCTCCTGGTAACCGAAGATACCTTCGAGCAGAGTGCCGGTCAGAGAGTGTGTGGAGAGGACATTGCTGAGATCAAACGCCACGTCCTGGAATTGGTTCCACAGGCCCGCTTCATGAAAGGCGCGGATCGCCCCAGCCGCCAGCCCCGCGGCGACCAGCAGAATAAACAGGCTGGTCCATTTGAAGAACGCCCCCAGGTTAAGGCGAATACCGCCCCAGTAGAGCAGGAAACCCAGCACGACGGCCGTTGCCAGCCCCAGCACTGCCCCCAGCGGCGGCCAGATGCCTACGTCCTGCTGGAAGGCGGCCAGCAGGAAGAAGACCGATTCCAGCCCTTCACGCGCCACCGCAAAAAAGACCATCATGATCAGCGCCCAGCCGTGATGGTTGCCTTTTTGCAGGGCGTTATCCACCGCCTGCTCCAGCTGGACTTTCACATTGCGGGAGACCTTACGCATCCAGAACACCATCCAGGTCAGGATCACCACCGCAATGACGGCGACGATCCCCTCAAACAGCTCTTGCTCTTTCTGCGGGAACTCGCCGGTAGTTTCGTTGATCAGGATACCCAGGCCCAGGCAGAGCGCCGCGGCGAGGAACACGCCAATCCACATGACGCCTATCCAGCGTCCGCGCTGGGTTCGCTTCAGATAACTGGCGATAAGGCTGACAATCAGAGCCGCTTCGAGCCCTTCACGTAACATAATGAGAAATGGAACAAACATGCCGACACCTTAAATGTTTATCGCGGTCAACTGATGCAAAGAAAGGTAAATTCTTGTGATAGTGATTATCATTACGCCGAGAAGAAAAACAAGCGAAATGTGGGATGTTTTGATGACGAGTTGTAAACGCGAAGCCTGATAATAGTTGTCAACGTAATCATTACGTTTATAAGTTATAACGAAAATGCCCGTTTACGGTT
Source organism: Enterobacter sp. ZOR0014 (assembly GCF_000798855.1). Classification (NCBI taxonomy): domain Bacteria; kingdom Pseudomonadati; phylum Pseudomonadota; class Gammaproteobacteria; order Enterobacterales; family Enterobacteriaceae; genus Enterobacter; species Enterobacter sp. ZOR0014. The sequence continues at coordinate 6,861 of NZ_JTLF01000347.1, forward strand.
AATCAGCGCTGTGGCTAAATATCTGCCTCGAAAACCAAGTGAAAATAAACCATGTTTAAGATTATCCATTTCCTGCTGGCGCTGGTGATTATTCTTGCGCTCGCCTGGCTGGTGAGTTTCGACCGCCGAAAAATTCGCATTCGTTATGTTTTACAGCTGATTGTTATTGAAATTGCCCTGGCGTTCTTTTTCCTGCACGCCGAAAGCGGGTTATTCCTGATTAAATACGTTTCTGGCTTCTTTGAATCCCTGCTGAAATTTGCTGGCGAAGGCACCAATTTTGTCTTTGGCGGAATGGGTGAAAAAGGGCTGGCGTTCATTTTCCTTGGCGTGCTTTGCCCGATTATTTTTATTTCCGCTTTGATTGGTATTCTCCAGCACTGGCGGATCCTGCCGATTTTTATTCGGCTTATCGGGACGCTGCTGTCAAAACTGAACGGTATGGGCAAGCTGGAATCGTTTAACGCGGTGAGCTCGCTGATCCTCGGCCAGTCGGAAAACTTCATTGCCTACAAAGGCGTGCTGGGGGATCTCTCCTCGCGCCGTCTGTTCACCATGGCTGCGACCGCCATGTCGACCGTTTCCCTGTCGATTGTCGGCGCTTATATGACCATGCTCGACGCCAAATTTGTCGTTGCGGCGCTGATCCTGAACATGTTCAGCACCTTCATTATTCTCTCCGTCATCAATCCGGTGCGTCCGGAAGCGGAGCCGGATATCAAGCTGGAAAAACTGCATGAATCCCAGAGCTTCTTCGAAATGCTCGGGGAGTATATTCTGGCCGGTTTTAAGGTAGCGATGATTATTCTGGCGATGCTGATTGGCTTTATCGCGCTTATTAGCGCCGTTAACGCCCTCTTCTCCAGCGTATTCGGCATGAGCTTCCAGCAGATTTTGGGTTATGTGTTTTATCCGCTGGCGTGGCTCATCGGTATTCCGCTGAGTGATGCGCTCAACGCCGGCAGTATTATGGCAACCAAGCTGGTGGCAAATGAATTTGTGGCGATGATTGAGCTGCAAAAAATTGCCCATCAGATGTCACCGCGCGGGCTGGGCATTTTATCCGTCTTCCTGGTGTCGTTCGCTAACTTCGCGTCTATTGGTATCGTCGCAGGCGCCATCAAGGGCCTGAACGAGCGGCAGGGGAACGTGGTTTCGCGGTTTGGTCTGCGCCTGGTGTACGGCGCGACGCTGGTGAGCCTGCTGTCGGCGAGCTTTGCGGGATTAGTGTTGTAAGTTTTGTGCGGTTTGTGCCCGGTGGCGGCTACGCCTTACCGGGCCTACAAAACTATCCCGCCATTTTGCTTAAAACTGCACGCACACCGGCTGATCGACCCGCATCACCGACTCCTGCGCGAAGCGAGATTTATAAATCCCGCGCAACGCTTCGATATTCTTCTCGCTCTGCGCGTCTTTACCGTGGATCAGCATCAACGCTTTGCTCGGCTCGCGCGCCACTTTCCCGTCATTCCCCAGCCACTGGCCACGTGCATCAAACACCGTTAAGCCGTCCCGAAAGCGCGGCGTCACGTCCTGGTCAACAAACTGCTGCCACTCGTTGCCGGTGATCTGCGCTCCGGCCGGACGATTCAGTCCGAAATAAAGCGTGGTTTGCTGCATCTGGTTATCTGCTTTGCAGGTCTCCATTGCCGCGTGTTGCGCGGGTGCGTTGCAGCCTGCGAGCATCAATAATGCCGCCGCCATAAGCCCTGTTTTGATGGTCATTGTTCGCTATCCTCATTGTTATAAGTGCAGCGATATCAACGTAATTTACGCATTTTGGCAAGAAAAAAGCCGGGTCGCGCTAGCGCTTACCCGGCTTACAGGAGGGAATAGGTTTTTTTACTCAGCCTGAAGCTTCGTCGGTGGTGCAGTGTGGTAGTGCGCGTCCGCTTCCGCAAAGCGTTTCTGCATGGAGGCAGACGGTGCTTTACCCAGTAGGCTGAACACCACAATACCGATGCTGCCGAAGATGAAGCCCGGGATGATTTCGTACAGACCCAACCACGCGAACTGCTTCCAGACGATAACGGTCACCGCTCCGATGATCATCCCCGCCAGCGCGCCGTTGCGGGTCATGCGTGACCACAGAACGGAGAAGAGAACCACCGGACCAAACGCCGCACCAAAGCCCGCCCACGCATAGCTCACAAGACCCAGAACGCGGTTATCAGGATTGGCCGCCAGCGCGATGGCAATCAGCGCCACTAACAGCACCATAAAGCGCCCGACCCATACCAGCTCTTTCTGGCTCGCACCTTTACGCAGGAAAGCTTTGTAGAGATCTTCGGTAATCGCACTGGAGCAGACCAGCAGCTGGCAGCTCAGGGTCGACATCACCGCCGCCAGAATTGCGGAGAGCAGAATACCGGCAATCCACGGGTTAAACAGGATTTGCGCCAGCTCGATGAACACGCGCTCGGCGTTCTGGTTCACCGCACCTGCCTGCGCCGGGTTATTGTTGAAGTAAGCGATGCCGAAGAAGCCAACCGCACAGGCACCCGCCAGACAGAGGATCATCCACGTCATACTGATACGACGGGCATGAACAATCGTGTGGTGAGAGTCAGCGGCCATAAAGCGCGCCAGAATGTGCGGCTGACCAAAGTAGCCCAGACCCCAGCCCATCAGAGAGACGATGGCCACGAAGTTCAGCCCTTTCAGCATGTCGACGTTTTCAATGCTCTTCTGCTTGATCACTTCCAGCGATTCACCGAAGCCGCCAACGGTGAAAATCACAATCACCGGGGTCAGGATCAGGGCGAAGATCATCAGGCTCGCCTGCACGGTGTCGGTCCAGCTTACCGCCAGGAATCCGCCCACGAAGGTATAGAGAATGGTCGCCGCGGCACCTGCCCACAGCGCGGTTTCATAGCTCATGCCGAAGGTGCTCTCAAACAGACGCGCGCCCGCCACGATGCCGGAAGCACAGTAGATGGTGAAGAACAGCAGAATCACCACCGCGGAGATAATGCGCAGAATACGGCTGTTATCTTCAAAACGTCCGGTGAAGTAATCCGGCAGCGTCAGGGCGTTGTTGTTCGCTTCGGTATGCACGCGCAGACGGCCTGCTACCAGCTTCCAGTTGATCCACGCCCCAAGGGTCAGGCCGATGGCAATCCAGCTTTCAGAGATACCGGAGATGAAAATCGCGCCCGGTAACCCCATCAGCAGCCAGCCGCTCATATCGGATGCGCCCGCAGACAGCGCGGTCACCATCGGGCCTAAACTGCGGCCGCCGAGAATGTAGTCGTCAAAGTTCTTTGTTGAACGCCATGCCAAAAACCCTATCAGGATCATGCCAAAAATATAAACGAGAAATGTCACCAGCATCGGTGTGCTAATAGCCATTCAAATTCTCCAAAATGTCGAGCGACAACCGTCCGGGTTGCCTTGTTATGTCATCACCGGAACGTAGTGATGTGTGTATGTGTTTCCATTGGGCGCGCTATCCTGCCGTATGCGCATCCCGCTGACAAACGATTTAACACTGCATTTACATCAAATTCATCCCCGGTTTGATACGAGTTTCCTATAGGTTGCACTCGCTCACACTTATACGGGTTGCACCTTTTAAAATTGTTAAGTACCGCATAAAAACAGGCTTCTCATGTAGAAGCCAGCGCTTTTTTCCAGCTAACCAATCATTAACAATCCATTCATTTTCTGGGTTGCAAACCAGGTCACATTTAACACGGTTGCACAAAGTTGCAACATGGTGGATATTTCATGCCATCTACAAAACGCGATTACAGAACAACAGGAGTTTTGGCATGGGGATGACCACCATGGGGGTTAAGCTGGATGACGCTACCCGCGAACGGATTAAAACCGCAGCGACCCGCATTGACCGCACACCGCACTGGTTAATCAAGCAGGCGATTTTTAACTATCTGGAAAGACTGGAGAGCGACGAAGGCCTGCCAGAACTGCCTGCCCTGCTGGCGGGTGCCGCCAATGAAAGCGAGGATGCACCCGCCGCTGGTGACGAAAGCCACCAGCCGTTCCTCGAATTCGCCGAGCAGATCCTGCCGCAGTCCGTCAGCCGTGCCGCCATTACCGGCGCTTACCGTCGTGCCGAAACCGACGCCGTGCCGATGCTGCTGGAGCAGGCCCGCCTGCCGGAAGCCATTGCCGCTCAGGCGCACAGCCTGGCGTATCAGCTGGCCGACAAGCTGCGCAACCAAAAAACCGCCACCGGCCGCGCCGGGATGGTGCAGGGTCTGCTGCAGGAGTTTTCCCTCTCTTCACAGGAAGGCGTGGCGCTGATGTGTCTGGCGGAAGCGCTGCTGCGTATTCCGGATAAAGCCACCCGCGACGCGTTGATCCGCGACAAGATCAGCAACGGCAACTGGCATTCGCACATTGGCCGCAGCCCGTCCCTGTTCGTTAACGCCGCCACCTGGGGCCTGCTGTTTACCGGCAAACTGGTCTCAACCCATAACGAAGCCAACCTGTCACGCTCTTTGAACCGCATCATCGGTAAGAGCGGCGAGCCGCTGATCCGCAAAGGCGTGGACATGGCGATGCGCCTGATGGGCGAGCAGTTCGTGACCGGCGAAACCATTGCCGAAGCGCTGGCGAACGCCCGCAAGCTGGAAGACAAAGGTTTCCGCTACTCGTATGACATGCTCGGTGAAGCGGCCCTGACTGCCGCCGACGCGCAGGCCTACATGGTCTCTTATCAGCAGGCGATCCACGCCATCGGTAAAGCCTCTAACGGCCGCGGTATTTATGAAGGTCCGGGTATCTCTATCAAACTGTCCGCCCTGCACCCGCGCTACAGCCGCGCGCAGTACGACCGCGTGATGGAGGAACTTTACCCGCGCCTGAAATCCCTGACCCTGCTGGCGCGCCAGTATGACATCGGCATCAATATCGACGCCGAAGAGGCCGACCGTCTGGAGATCTCCCTCGATCTGCTGGAAAAACTGTGCTTCGAGCCAGAGCTGGCGGGCTGGAACGGCATTGGCTTCGTTATCCAGGCGTACCAGAAGCGCTGCCCGTTCGTCATTGATTATCTGATTGACCTGGCAAGCCGCAGCCGTCGCCGCCTGATGATCCGCCTCGTGAAAGGCGCCTACTGGGACAGCGAAATCAAACGCGCCCAGATGGAAGGTCTGGAAGGCTATCCGGTCTATACCCGTAAGGTCTACACCGACGTCTCTTACCTCGCCTGTGCGAAAAAACTGCTCGGCGTGCCGAACCTGATCTACCCGCAGTTCGCTACCCATAACGCCCACACCCTGGCGGCAATCTACAGCCTGGCGGGTCAAAACTATTATCCTGGCCAGTACGAGTTCCAGTGCCTGCACGGCATGGGTGAACCGCTGTACGAGCAGGTGACCGGTAAGGTAGCGGATGGCAAGCTGAACCGCCCATGCCGCATTTATGCGCCGGTAGGTACGCACGAAACGCTGCTGGCGTACCTGGTGCGTCGTCTGCTGGAAAACGGCGCGAATACCTCTTTCGTAAACCGCATCGCCGACACCACGCTGCCGCTCGACGAGCTGGTGGCCGATCCGGTGCAGGCCGTTGAGAAGATGGCGGCCCAGGAAGGTCAGATTGGTCTGCCGCATCCGAAGATTGCCCTGCCGCGCGAGCTGTATGGCGCAGGCCGCGTCAACTCTGCGGGTCTGGACCTGGCGAACGAACATCGTCTGGCGTCCCTCTCCTCTGCCCTGCTCAACAGCGCGCTGCAGAAATGGCAGGCGAAACCGATCCTTGAGCAGTCCGTCGAGGACGGTGAAATGCAGCCGGTTATCAACCCGGCAGAGCCAAAAGATATCGTCGGCTATGTACGCGAAGCCACCGAAGCGGAAGTGGATCAGGCGCTGGACAGTGCGGTCAACAACGCGCCAATCTGGTTTGCCACCCCGCCGCAGGAGCGTGCCGCCATTCTGGAGCGTGCTGCCGTGCTGATGGAAGATCAGATGCAGTCGCTTATCGGCATTCTGGTGCGTGAAGCGGGTAAAACCTTTAGCAACGCTATCGCCGAAGTGCGTGAGGCCGTGGACTTCCTGCACTACTACGCGGGTCAGGTGCGCGATGACTTCGATAACGAAACCCACCGTCCGCTCGGACCGGTCGTGTGTATCAGCCCGTGGAACTTCCCGCTGGCTATTTTTACCGGCCAGATTGCCGCCGCCCTTGCCGCAGGTAACAGCGTGCTGGCCAAACCGGCAGAGCAGACCCCGCTGATTGCCGCGCAGGGCATCAACATTCTTCTGGAAGCCGGCGTACCTGCGGGCGTGGTCCAGCTGCTGCCAGGCCGTGGCGAAACGGTCGGCGCTAAACTGACCTCCGATAACCGCGTACGCGGCGTGATGTTTACCGGCTCGACCGAAGTTGCCTCTCTGCTGCAGCGCAACATTGCTACCCGTCTGGATGCGCAGGGTCGTCCTACCCCGCTCATCGCGGAAACCGGCGGCATGAACGCCATGATCGTTGACTCCTCTGCCCTCACCGAACAGGTGGTGGTCGACGTGCTGGCCTCGGCGTTCGACAGCGCCGGTCAACGCTGCTCCGCCCTGCGCGTACTGTGCCTGCAGGATGACGTGGCCGACCACACGCTGAAAATGCTGCGCGGCGCGATGGCCGAATGCCGTATGGGCAACCCGGGGCGTCTCACCACCGACATCGGCCCGGTGATTGACGCGGAAGCCAAAGCCAATATCGAAAACCACATCCAGACCATGCGCGCCAAAGGCCGTCCGGTGTTCCAGGCGGTGCGTGAGAACAGCGAAGATGCCCGCGAGTGGCAGACCGGCACCTTCGTGCCGCCAACGCTGATTGAGCTGGCAAGCTTCGACGAGCTGAAAAAAGAGGTCTTCGGTCCGGTGCTGCACGTGGTGCGTTACAACCGTAACAACCTTAATGAACTGATCGATCAGATCAACGCCTCCGGCTATGGCCTGACGCTTGGCGTACACACCCGTATCGACGAAACCATCGCGCAGGTGACCGGCAGCGCCAAAGTGGGCAACCTGTACGTTAACCGCAACATGGTCGGCGCGGTCGTGGGCGTGCAGCCGTTCGGCGGTGAAGGTTTGTCCGGCACCGGTCCGAAAGCGGGCGGTCCGCTTTACCTGTACCGTCTGCTGGCGAACCGTCCAGAGAACGCGCTGGGCGTGACGCTGGCACGTCAGGACGCAGACTATCCGGTCGACGCGCAGCTGAAAACCGTGCTGACGCAGCCGCTTGAAGCGCTGATCGCCTGGGCGGAAAAACGTCCTGAACTGCGTGCCATTGCGCAGCAGTACGGCGAGCTGGCGCAGGCTGGCACGCAGCGTCTGCTTCCGGGGCCAACCGGCGAGCGCAACACCTGGACGCTGATGCCGCGCGAGCACGTACTCTGCGTAGCGGATAACGAGCAGGATGCGCTGGTACAGCTGGCTGCCGCGATGGCAACCGGATGTGAAGTGCTGTGGCCGGAAGATGCGCTGCATCGCGACCTGGCAAAACAGCTGCCAAAAGCCGTTTCAGCCCGCATTCGCTTCGCGAAGGCCGATGCGCTGCTGACGCAGCCGTTTGACGCCGTGATTTATCACGGTGATTCCGACCAGCTGCGCGAACTGTGCGAACAGGTGGCGGCCCGCAGCGGGGCGATTGTTTCGGTACAGGGCTTTGCGCGTGGGGAAACCAACCTGCTGCTGGAGCGTCTGTACGTGGAGCGTTCGCTCAGCGTCAACACCGCGGCGGCGGGCGGTAACGCCAGCCTGATGACCATCGGTTAATTGTGTAAACTCTCCCCGGTGGCGCTACGCTTACCGGGGCTACAAAGAATCGTAGGCCGGATATGCATAGCGCATCCGGCTTATGTTC
>NZ_JTLF01000247.1:0-4924 GCF_000798855.1 Enterobacter sp. ZOR0014
GAACATGGGGGTTTGGATCTTTTATATTTTGTGGTTGAAGATATTGTAAAGCCGTTTGAAGAAGTCTGTAAGGTTAGTGAGATAAACCCACAAAAATTTGACGAAATATGTAAGTATTTTATCGCTGGGCTATAGATTATGAAAATAAACAAGATGATCTCGATGTTTGTTTTTAGATTCATTGCTGCTACAGGCATGACAATAGGTGCTTTTGGTACGCTATTTTTAATCTGGTATGTTTTCTTTTCTTATAGTGAGCACAGAATTGTTTTTTCTTTGCTTTCGCTTTTATCGATATTTGTCGGGTTTGTGATATTCAAGATGGTTTTTAAATATATTTATAATGGGTGGGGTGATTATCTTTAGCTTGCGGATTTTTTTTGCATGCGAGCGGTTTAAAATAAACACAACTACCTTTGGAGTTTGCTTTCAGTGCTGGAGTTCTTTATTGGATACCTGATGTATCGTTCTGCGTGTACCTATGTCTATGATGAATGAGACAGCCTGGGTTGAATGTTAAATCTGAAGCCCTCCCCTCCGGTAATTGTTACTGTGGAGAAGAATATGAGTTTTATTGATACCATTAAAAATATAACCAGCACTACCCTGAACCGTTACCTTCTGGATATACCTTCCTGTCTGTCATCGCTGGACGTTGAAGAATTCAGTGGCAGGGAGGCATTAAGCCAGACCTATTATTACACTATTACGTTCACCAGCCCGGATAAAAATATTGATACCGCTACGGTATTGCGTAAACCCGCCACGCTGACAATGGGGACCGGTATTTTACAGGCCCTGGCGGATAAGAAAGTGGTCCACGGTGTCATTACTGATTTTCACCGGATATCCGGCTCGGCCGACCAGGCAAAATACCGGGTAACGGTGGAGCCTTTCCTTAAATTACTGGACAGGCAGCACCGCAGCCACCGTTTCTTCGTCAATAAATCGGTGCCGGAGGTGGTGGAGCAGGTGTTGCGGGAACACGGCCTACACGGCTGGGAGTACGAGTTTAACCTGAAGCAGAGCTACCCGAAGCGCGAGCAGATAAACCAGTACCAGGAGAGCGACCTGGCCTTTGTTCAGCGCCTGCTGGCGGAGGTGGGGATATTTTACTTCTTCACCTTACAGGAAGATGCGCAGACGGAAGTGGTGCACTTTGCCGACGCGCAGCGGGCGCTGATGTTCGGCAAAACCCTGCCGGTGAACAGCCCGTCCGGGATGAGCGACAGCGGCGCGGACTCGGTATGGGGGCTGAACGTGGCTCACAACGTGGTGGAAGCGAACGTCACGACGAAAGATTACAACCACCGTGACGCGCAGAGCGTGCTGCAGTCCGCCCCGGCCGATATGACACGGGGCGACGGCGAGGGGATGACCTATGGTGAGGTATACCATTACCGGCTGCGCCACCTTGAGCGCGGCGACAAAATTGACCCGCAGGCGGAAACCGCCAACTTTTATGCCCGCCTCGACCATGAGCGTTTTCTGGCGGAACAGGTTCGCATCACCGGTAAAAGCACGGATGTGACGCTTGCCCCGGCCCAGGTACTGACCCTCACCGACAGCCTGCCGCCGGCCCTGCCAGAAATGCTTCAGAATCCGTTATTGCTTACCGCCGTCGGGTTCACTGCCAGCCGCAGGGATGCACTCCAGGTCACTCTGCTGGCGGTGCCCTGCAGCGAAACGCAGTGCTGGCGTCCGCCGCTGCTGCCGCGCCCGAAGGTGAGCGGCACCATGACGGCGCGGGTGACCAGCGCCAAGGCCAATGATATCTACGCCTGGCAGGATGCTTCTGGTCTCTATCGGGTGAGGTTTGACGCCGACAGGGATGACAAGTCGCAGGGCCAGGAGAGCATGCCGGTGCGTCTGGCCAAACCCTACGGCGGCGACGTGTACGGTTTCCACTTCCCGTTAATCCAGGGCACGGAAGTGGCGATTGCCTTCCATGAAGGCGATCCGGATCGCCCGTATATCGCCCATGCGCTGCACGACTCGCGCCATGTTGACCCTGTGACGGAGAAAAACAGCACGCGGAACGTGATTAGGACAGCGGGTCTTAACAAGTTGCGGATGGAAGATAAGCGTGGCGAGGAGCATATCAAGCTCAGCACCGAGTATGGAGGCAAAACGCAGCTGAACCTGGGGCATAACGTGGATGCGTCCGGGGCACTGCGTGGTGAAGGTGCAGAGCTGCGGACGGATGACTGGATAAGTATCCGCGGCGGGAAAGGGGTGTTTATCAGTGCAGATATGCAGCCTCAGGCGCGGAAACAGATGCTGGAGATGGATGACGCTATCGGGCAGCTGGAGCAGGCATTAACGCTGGCACGAAGCATGGCGAAGGCAGCAACTTCAGCAAAAGCCACACAGGGGGATATCGGGAGTCAGCGACAATTAAATGCCTCTTTAAGCGACCTCACCGCTCCGGGCATGCTGCTGCATGCACCTGAGGGGATTGGCATGGTCAGCGCCCGGGCGTTGCGGATAGCTTCGGGAGGTGAAAGCGTGGGTATCATGTCGGGAGGCAACACCGATATCAGTGCCGGGCAGTCATTCACCGTTGCAGCGGGGGAAGCCGTCAGTCTGCTGGCAAATAACCGGGGCATGGAGTTACTGGCCGCAAAAGGCCAGGTAACTATTCAGGCGCAGAGTGATGCTTTGTCGGTTACCGCTCAGCAGGATCTTGAAATTCAGAGCTCGGAAGGGACAGTGACTGTCTCCGCTCATCAGGAGCTGGTTCTGGCGTGTGGTGGGGCCTATATCAGACTGAGCGGTGGAAATATCGAACTGGGTTGTCCGGGAAACATCCTGTTTAAATGCGCGAATGTACAAAAGATTGGCGCAGCCAGTCTTGATCTTGCGCCGACTGAAATGCCGGTAGGGTTTGGTGGCGGTTTTATTCTTACCGATGAAAACGGTGTACCACAGCCTTCAACACCTTATCGAATCACAACGGCAGAGGGCGATATTTTACAGGGAACTACTGATGAAAAAGGCAAAACAGCGCCGGTCAATACGTCAGTTCCGTCATCGGTAAAAGCTGAGTTCGGTAAGATAAAAACTAACGGAGAGCTGGAATGACACAATATCAGGGGTATGACGTACAAGATGCCACCCATAAAACCAGTATTCATAATGAGTGGAAAACCGTTATCGCAAAGAAAAAACCGGTACGGGGCGTGACCTTAACCATCGGTGTGTTTTTCGATGGTACGGGGAATAATCGTGAAAATACCGCATCCCGCCTGATGAAATTCAATGAATGCAGCGCTCCCAAACAGGGGATGAATCAGAAAGATGCGCAAAGCTGCGAGGATTTTAGTCATGCCATCAACAAGGACAGTCTCTCAAATGGCAGCTACAGAGGATATTATTCAAATATTCACTGGCTAAACTCTCTTTACATAGCAGATCAAACCTTATTGGATGATCAGGTTCAGGCACAAATTCAGACCTACATTTCAGGGATAGGTACCGCGGCGGATAAATCAGACTCGGCCATCGGTATGGGGCTGGGCACCAGTATTCTGGATATGTATGAAGGCGTGGTAACGAAAACTGACGAAGCAATGGAAGGGATCGCCAGCGAATTATTAGCTTTTATGAAGCGAAATGTTCAACAGGATTTCTGTATTGCAAAAATTCAGTTTGATGTCTTTGGCTTTAGCCGTGGGGCGGCGGCGGCACGGCACTTTGCCAACCGGGTGATGGAACAGGATACGGCTATAGCCAGTGCAATTACGAAAGGGCTAAGGGGAGATTTTTACGACGGTAAACCTTCCGGTGAAGTCCGCTTTCTGGGGCTTTTCGATACCGTGGCGGCCATTGGCGGGATCAGCAACTTTTTCGACATTAATGGCCGCAGCAATCCGAGGGTGAAGCTGGAATTGCGTCCTTCGGTTGCGAAGAAAGTATTCCAGATCACCGCGATGAATGAATACCGGTATAACTTCAGTCTGAACAGCATTCAGGGCATGTGGCCCGAGCTTGCGCTGCCGGGAGCGCATTCAGACATCGGTGGGGGGTACAATCCGGTGGGATCACCTCTGCAGGAAAATGAAAGCCTGTTTCTGAGCTGTCCCGAATTTGAAATCGTCAGCGACGATACCAGAGAAACCGATACGCGAGTCTATCGTAATGCGGAGAAAGCGAGAGAAATGCTGATGTCTCTGCCTGCCTTAAAACATATTTTGCCCCACGGGAAAATCACCACCAAAACCCGCTCTGTTGGTGTCATAAACAGCAATCAAAGCCGGGCTGGCATAATACAAAAACAGGTGGGAGCCGCCGTGTTTTTTGAGCGCATGGCCGTTCCCAATGAATGGGCCAACGTCTGCCTGCGTGTGATGTTGGATGCGGCTCAGGAGGCGGAGGTAATGTTCTATGAAATTCAGGAAGAGAATGAAAAATATTCATTACCGACAGAGTTGAAAGCCCTTTGTGATAAAGCGATTGCCCAGGGAAAATCGGTACGACTGGGACAGGAGCCGCAGGCTTTTACTGAGGACGAGCGACTTCTGATTGGGAAATATACCCACTGCTCCGCAGGATGGAACATCGAGTCCGACCGTAATTTATGGGTGGATCCTAAAACGGGAGAGATATTTATTCATCGTTTTGGTCCTAAAGAAGATAAGGCGTTTGTCTTCCCGAATAAACCCAATGACCACTGGGTGCGTTCCGTATGGTATATGGACGATCAACAGCGACTGAATGACAACGCAGAAAAAAACGACGACGTTATGGTCCCAAATTATTAACGCACAGGACGGCAATATGACTAAGGTTAACTTCATCTTAACTTCACTGCTGCTTATGTCGGTAGCCGGTTGTACCGCAGAAAAATCTCCGGCTGCTGTCCCGGGTGAGACCGAGTGGGGCTACAAAAAACTGCCTTACGATGAATGGAAGTTTCTCTTTA
>NZ_JTLF01000190.1:0-28879 GCF_000798855.1 Enterobacter sp. ZOR0014
CCCGACCTTGGCAAGGTCGTGCTCTACCAACTGAGCTATTCCCGCAAATCTGTACTGCTTTTGTTGCTGTCGTAACGTGTAATTCTCTGTCGTTACGGGAGGCGCATTATACGAGAAATCCTTTTAGCTGCAACCCCCCTTAAAGCGATTTTTTCGAAATTCAGTTCAAATGCTTATTAAATCGGCAAGCTGAACAATTTAACGACAAAAACCCGGCCACGCAAGGCGCCGGATCTCAAAATCACAGCTTAATAAAGTTTTCGCGGTAGTACACAAGCTCTGCCACAGACTCACGAATATCGTCCATCGCCTGGTGCGTCCCCTGCTTTTTAAAGCCATCAAGGATTTCAGGTTTCCAGCGGCGCGCCAGTTCTTTCAGGGTACTGACATCCAGATAGCGGTAGTGGAAGTAAGACTCCAGCTCCGGCATGTACTTAAACAGGAAACGGCGATCCTGGCCAATGCTATTCCCACAGATAGGCGATTTACCTGCCGGAACCCATTGTTTCAGGAACTCAAGCGTCGCCAGTTCTGCCTCGCGATCGCCCAACGTGCTGGCCTTCACGCGATCCACCAGGCCGCTACCGGTGTGGGTGCGCACGTTCCATTCATCCATCAAAGCCAGCTGATCGTCGGACTGATGCACGGCAATCGTCGGCCCTTCGGCCAGAATATTCAGGTTGGCGTCCGTCACCAGAGTTGCAATCTCAATAATGCGATCGCGCTCGGGATCCAGCCCGGTCATTTCGAGATCGATCCAAATCAGGTTGTTTTCATCCGCGCTCATGTTATTTTCCACCCTTCTCGCATAACCGGCAGTAGCAGGTTAACTAGTATTAATTAGAGTGTATCATAGAGGTTTTGCCCCTTACGGGCGACCAGGAGCCAGCGCGATTGAGTAAAAATAAACTCTCCAAAGGGCAGCAGCGCCGCGTAAACGCCAACCACCAGCGCCGTCTTAAAACCACTTCGGAGAAGCCGGATTATGACGATAACCTGTTTGGTGAAGCGACAGAAGGCGTCGTCATCAGCCGTTTCGGTATGCATGCCGATGTGGAATCCGCCGACGGGGATATTCACCGCTGCAATATCCGTCGCACCATCCGTTCACTGGTTACCGGCGATCGCGTGGTCTGGCGTCCGGGTAAAGAGGCGGCTGAAGGGGTCACGGTTAAAGGTATCGTTGAAGCTGTGCATGAACGCACGTCGGTGCTCACCCGCCCGGATTTCTACGATGGCGTGAAGCCGATTGCCGCCAACATTAACCAGATCGTTATTGTTTCGGCGATTTTACCTGAGCTTTCGCTCAATATTATCGACCGTTACCTTGTCGCCTGCGAAACGCTGCAGGTTGAGCCGATCATTGTATTAAACAAAATCGATCTGCTGGACGACGACGGGATGGCCTTCGTCAATGAGCAGATGGATATCTATCGCAATATTGGCTATCGCGTCCTGATGGTCTCCAGCCATACCAAAGATGGTCTGAAACCGCTGGAAGAGGCGCTCACCGATCGCATCAGCATCTTTGCGGGCCAGTCCGGCGTGGGCAAATCGAGTCTGCTGAACAATTTGCTTGGCCTCCAGCAGGCGATCCTTACCAATGATGTGTCTGATGTCTCGGGTCTTGGCCAGCACACCACCACCGCATCACGCCTTTATCACTTCCCGCACGGGGGCGATGTCATCGACTCCCCGGGCGTGCGCGAGTTCGGTTTGTGGCATCTTGAACCGGAACAAATCTTCAACGGATTTGTCGAATTCCATGATTATTTAGGCGCTTGCAAGTACCGCGACTGTAAACACGATAACGACCCAGGTTGCGCTATCCGTGAAGCGGTCGAAAAAGGTGAGATTGCGGAGACCCGCTTCGAGAATTACCACCGCATTCTTGAGAGCATGGATCAGGTAAAAACGCGTAAAAACTTTTCTGATTCTGACAACTGACAACTAAGCTAAGCATCGCTAAAATCGTCCCCTTTTTTCAGGTTCCGGCGGCTTACCGCCGGATCAGGAACGACAAAACAATGGCCTGGAGGCTACCTTGTTAAACGCATTTAAACTTTCGCTTCAATACATTCTGCCAAAACTGTGGCTCACTCGCCTGGCGGGCTGGGGCGCAAGCAAACGCGCGGGCTGGCTGACCAAACTGGTCATCGACCTTTTTGTGAAGTATTACAAGGTCGACATGAAAGAGGCACAGAAGCCAGACACCGCCAGCTACCGTACCTTCAACGAGTTTTTTGTACGCCCGCTACGCGATGAAGTGCGTCCGCTGAACACCGACCCTAACGTACTGGTGATGCCCGCTGACGGCGTGATCAGCCAGCTGGGTAATATCGAAGACGACAAAATCCTGCAGGCGAAAGGCCATAACTACAGCCTGGAAGCGCTGCTGGCGGGTAACTACCTGATGGCGGACCTGTTCCGTAACGGTACGTTTGCGACCACCTACCTGTCACCGCGCGACTATCACCGCGTACACATGCCGTGTAACGGTATCCTGCGTGAGATGATCTACGTTCCGGGCGATCTCTTCTCCGTGAACCACCTGACCGCGCAGAACGTACCGAACCTGTTTGCCCGTAACGAACGCGTCATCTGCCTGTTCGATACTGAATTTGGCCCGATGGCGCAAATTCTGGTGGGCGCGACCATTGTCGGCAGTATTGAAACCGTCTGGGCTGGCACCATCACGCCTCCGCGTGAAGGTATCATCAAACGCTGGACGTGGCCTGCCGGTGAAGCGGAAGGCTCTGTCGCCCTGCTGAAAGGTCAGGAGATGGGGCGCTTCAAGCTGGGCTCTACCGTTATCAACCTGTTTGCGCCGGGCAAAGTGAAGCTGGCTGAACAGCTTGAAAGCCTGTCGGTGACCAAACTTGGCCAGCCGCTGGCAGTCTCCACCGAAACTTTTGTGACACCCGATGCAGAACCTGCTCCGCTGTCACAAGAAGAGATCAACGCCGAGCATGACGCCAGCCCGCTGGTTGACGACAAAAAAGACGAAGGCTAACAACAGAAGGATCGCTGACGTGCGCCCGATTATCGTTCTACTGATGGCCTGGTGCCTCAGCATGGGGGCGTACGCAGCGACAGCCCCCGACGCCAAACAGATAAGTCAGGAACTGGAGCAGGCAAAAGCGGCCAAACCCGCTCAGCCAGAGACCGTCGAGTCGCTTCAGTCCGCACTGAACGCGCTTGAAGAGCGGAAAGGCTCTCTTGAGCGCGCTCAGCAATATCAGCAAGTTATCGACAACTTCCCCAAACTCTCGCAAACATTGCGCGCGCAGCTGGCGAATCTGCGTGATGAGCCGCGCGATGTGCCAGCCAACATGACCACGGACGCCCTGAATCAGGAAATCCTGCAGGTCAGCAGCCAGCTTCTGGAGAAGAGCCGTCTGGCTCAGCAGGAGCAAGAGCGTGCACGTGAAATTGCCGACTCCCTCAGCCAGCTCCCGCAGCAGCAAACCGACGCCCGTCGCCAGCTTAATGAAGTTGAGCGCCGCGTGGGTACGCAAGCTGGCAACACGCCGCAGGCGCAGGCACAAAATCTTGGCCTGCAGGCGGAATCGGCGCGTCTGAAAGCCCTGGTAGATGAACTGGAACTGGCGCAGCTGTCCGCCAATAACCGCCAGGAGCTGTCGCGGATGCGCTCGGAACTCGCACAAAAGCAGAGCGAGCAGTTGGATGCGTATCTTCAGGCCCTGCGTAATCAGCTTAATAGCCAGCGCCAGCGCGAGGCCGAACGTGCTCTCGAAAGCACCGAACTGCTGGCGGAAAACAGTGCCAACCTGCCAGCGGACATCGTCGATCAGTTTAAGGTCAACCGTGAGCTTTCTGCCGCACTGAATCAGCAGGCGCAGCGTATGGATCTGGTTGCCTCACAGCAACGTCAGGCGACCAATCAAACCCTGCAGGTGCGTCAGGCGCTCAACACCCTGCGCGAACAGTCCCAGTGGCTTGGGTCATCAAACCTGCTGGGCGAGGCGTTGCGTGCCCAGGTTGCTCGTCTGCCGGAAATGCCGAAGCCGCAGCAGCTGGATACCGAGATGGCCCAGCTACGCGTTCAGCGACTGCATTTTGAGGATCTACTCAATAAGCAGCCTCAAATTCGCCAAATCCGACAGGCGGATGGCCAGCCCCTGACCAGCGAGCAAAACCGGATTCTGGAAGCTCAGCTGCGTACCCAGCGTGAACTGCTGAACTCCCTGCTGCAGGGCGGCGATACGCTGATTCTGGAGCTGACTAAGCTCAAGGTTTCCAACAGCCAGCTGGAAGATGCGCTGAAAGAGGTCAACGAGGCAACGCACCGTTATCTTTTCTGGACATCCGACGTGCGACCCATGACCTTCTCGTGGCCGATCGAGATCGTGCAGGATTTGCGCCGTCTGATTTCGCTGGACACCGTCAGCCAACTGGGACAGGCCAGCGTGATGATGCTGACCAGCAAAGAGACCATCTTCCCGCTGCTGGGCGCGTTGATTCTGGTGGGATTCAGCATTTACTCACGCAGGCATTTTACCCGTTTCCTGGAGCGTTCCAGCGCACGGGTGGGGAAAGTCACTCAGGACCATTTCTGGCTGACGCTGCGCACCGTGTTTTGGTCGATACTTGTCGCCTCTCCGCTGCCGGTGCTGTGGATGACGCTCGGTTACGGGCTACGGGAAGCCTGGCCCTATCCACTCGCCGTTGCCATTGGCGATGGCGTGACCGCCACGGTACCGCTGCTGTGGGTCGTGATGATCTGCGCCACCCTCGCGCGACCAAATGGCCTTTTCATTGCCCACTTTGGCTGGCCACGTAACCGCGTTGCGCGCGCCATGCGCTACTACCTGATGAGCATCGGGCTGATTGTGCCGCTGATTATGGCGCTGATCATGTTTGATAATCTCGATGACCGCGAGTTCTCAGGCTCGCTGGGCCGCCTCTGCTTTATGCTGATATGCGGTGCGCTGGCCATTGTCACGCTCAGCCTGAAACGTGCAGGGATACCGCTCTATCTGGATAAATCCGGTAGCGGCGACAACATGTTTAACCGACTGCTCTGGAACCTGCTGCTCAGTGCCCCTCTGATTGCAATGCTGGCCGCAGCAGTGGGATATCTGGCTACCTCGAAGGCGCTACTGGCGCGTCTGGAAACCTCGGTGGCGATCTGGTTCCTGCTTCTGGTGGTGTATCACGTTATACGCCGCGGAATGCTGATCCAGCGCCGTCGTCTGGCCTTCGACCGCGCCAAGCATCGCCGGGCGGAGATCCTCGCTCAACGTGCGCGAGGTGAGGAAGAGTCAAACCATGTTAATAGCACTGAAGGCACGATAGACGCGGACGAGGTCGAACTGGATCTGGATGCCATCAGTACCCAGTCCCTGCGGCTGGTGCGTTCCATCCTGATGCTGGTAGCCCTCCTGTCGGTAATCTTCCTGTGGTCGGAAATTCATTCCGCATTTGGCTTCCTGGAGAATATCTCTCTGTGGGATGTGACGTCCACGGTGCAGGGCGTGGAAAGCCTGGAGCCAATTACCCTGGGCGCGGTGCTGATTGCCATTCTGGTGCTGATCATCACCACCCAACTGGTGCGTAACTTCCCGGCACTGCTCGAGCTGGCGCTCTTGCAGCATCTGGATTTAACCCCCGGCACGGGATATGCGATTACCACCATCACCAAATACCTGATATTGCTTTTTGGTGGGATGGTCGGTTTCTCAATGATTGGTATCGAGTGGTCTAAACTGCAGTGGCTGGTCGCCGCGCTGACGTTTGGCCTGGGTTTTGGCATGCAGGAGATTTTCGCCAACTTTGTGTCCGGCCTGATCATTCTGTTTGAAAAACCGATTCGTATAGGCGATACGGTGACGATTCGCGATCTCACCGGTAGCGTAACGAAGATCAACACTCGCGCCACCACAATCAGTGACTGGGACCGTAAAGAGATCATCGTGCCTAACAAGGCGTTTATCACCGAGCAGTTTATCAACTGGTCGTTGTCAGACTCCGTCACGCGTGTGGTGTTGACAGTGCCGGCACCGTCGGATGCTAACAGTGAAGAAGTCACGCAGATCCTCTATACCGCTGCCGAACGCTGCACGCTGGTGCTCGATAACCCTGCACCGGAAGTGTTCCTGGTCGATTTACAACAGGGGATCCAGATTTTCGAGCTGCGTATCTACGCCGCCGAAATGGGGCACCGAATGCCGCTTCGCCACGAGATCCACCAGCTGATTCTGGCGGGCTTCCGCGAGCACGGAATTGATATGCCGTTCCCACCGTTCCAGATGCGTCTGGAAAGTATGGACGGACGAAAGATGGGTAAAACCCTAACCTCGGCGGCAAGAACCCGCCCGGCAGGAAGTTTGTAACTGTCTCCCCTCCCTTTCGGGAGGGGTATTTTAGCGCTATGCCACTTCCGTGACGAACGCCTGCGAGCGTCGACGGTAATTCTCGTAAATCCCCATCGCCAGCAGCGAGAAGAAGATCGGCCCACCAACCATCCACAACGCGCTGTTCCAGTCATTCGCCTCAACCACGGGCTGTATAACGGTAAAGATGTTGGCAAACGCCACGACCAGCACCACTACCGTGGTCGCCAGCAGCGTTGCCGCGCGGGTTTTGAAGATCACAAACGGACGCTCAAGATCCTGCTTCGCTTTGAAGAACGGGAACGCCAGGGTCAGGAACAGGTAGGGCAGCGTCATCGACACGTTCGCCATCAGGGTCAGCTTGTTGTAAAACGCAGACGCCGTATCGCCACCAAAAGACACCAGCAGAATGAACATACAGACCAGCAGACACTGCATCCACATAGCGTTAGCTGGCATTCCTGCGGTGTTTAGCTGCGTCATGCGTGCTGGCCACAGCGCTTTAGGCGTACCCTGAATGATCGCTTTCAGCGGCGAGTAGATCAGCGTGAAGAATGCGCCGGTATAGGCGAGGAACATCGACAGGCCGGTGATACGCGCAAACCAGACTCCCATTACCGATGCCGCCTCGGGGCTCAGGTTCATCGCCTGCCCCAGGGTCATCCCCAGGCTTTTCATTAGCACATAGGTAATGTTGCCGAGGTTAGTGGTGTTATTGCTCAACACCTGTTGCCAGTTGGTGCTGACGCCCCAGAGGAAAATGGCCAGTGAATAGCCGATGGAAATCACGATAGCGGCAAAAATAATCCCTTTGGCGAAGTTCTTTTCCGGGTTCTCGGTCTTGTCGACCAGCCCGCCTACCGCTTCAATACCACCGTAAGCGAAGATGGCAAACACCACAAAGGAGAGCATAGCCAGCCCGGACTGATAACCCGGATTAGGGGATGAAACAAAATTGACCTCCTGCGCAAAATGCCCGCCGTTCAGGCACAGAATAGCGATACTCACCAGCAGCAGCACCAGGTTCAGACACATCACTGAAATACCACCAACCGCGGTGATACGGGCAATTTTGTTGATGCCTTTCGACGCCACCAGCGTGACCATCACCATCCAGAAGACCGCCAGAATACCGACGACCTGCGTGGAGCTCAGCCCCGCCAGCGACCAGACCTGCGTTTTATCCGTACCAAAAAGAAACGTGGAGAATGGCACCCAGACTTTGGCCGCCGTGCTGACCATCCACACGACGTAGGATGAAAACCACATAAACGTCCCGATAAACGCGTAACGCGGGCCGATACTGTTGTTCATCCACGAATAGATACCGCCCTCTTCTTTTCGGTAAGCCGAGCCCATCTCCGCCATCATTAGCGCAAACGGGATAAAGAAGAACAGAGCAGAAACGATATAAAACGGCGTCGCGCTATAGCCCATCAGATAGAAAGCCGACGGGCTGTTAGCAAAGCCAAAAACTGACGTAAAAATCATCAGTATGAGCCCGGTAAGGGTCATTTTTTTGAGTGAGTGGGACATATAACCATCCGAAGAGGAATTAAACTGCGCGGATGTTAGCAGATGACCAGACAAATATTGTGGCTATACGAAGCAATTTAAGAAAAAGACCCGTGTACACAGAAAATGGCAGTTTTTAATGTTGCCATGACGAAATGGAAAGGATAATTGCCACCAGAAGCGTAGGCCGGGTAAGCGATAGCGCCACCCGGCAATTCTTTACGCGCGATCGACCGTAAAGGCAATCACATCGCCCAGTTGCTCTGCGCCAAGGGCCAGCATTACCAGACGGTCAACACCCAGCGCTACGCCTGAGCAGTCCGGCAGACCGGCTTTTAACGCTTCCAGCAGGTTGTTATCAATTGGCTGCTGCGGCAGACCACGCGCGCCGCGCTTGCGGTTATCCTGCTCAAAACGCTGCTGCTGTTCACGCGCGTCGGTCAGTTCGTGGAAACCGTTCGCCAGCTCAATGCCTTTGTAATAGACCTCAAAACGCTCCGCCACGCGGTGATCTTCGGTGCTGATCTGCGCCAGTGACGCCTGGCTTGCCGGGAAATGGTAAACAAAGGTCGGGCGATCTTTGCCAATCAGTGGTTCAACACCAAAAGTGAACAGCAGTTGCAGCAGCGTGTCGCGATCCTCTTCGGTATCCGCCACGTTGCTCAGATCCAGTTTTGCCGCCACTTCGCGCAGCTGGGCCTTGTCCGCCGACAGCGGATCGATTTCCAGATGGCGCTGGAAAGCCTGCTGATAAGAGAGCGTTTCTGCTTCTGAACACTCCAGTACCTGCTGCAGCAGATCGTCCACCTCATTCATCAGGCGGTACATATCATAATGCGGGCGGTACCACTCCAGCATGGTGAATTCCGGGTTATGGTGACGACCCATCTCTTCATTTCGGAAACTGCGGCACAGCTGATACACCGGACCACACCCCGCCGCCAGCAGGCGTTTCATGTGGTATTCCGGGCTGGTCATCAGATACAGATTCATGCCCTGAGAGTGGCCAGGACCAACAAAACGGGTTTCAAACGGGACCAGATGAATATCCGTCACCGTTGCCTGACTCATGCACGGGGTTTCCACCTCCAGGACGCCGCGGTCGGCAAAGAAACGGCGGATCTCCGTCATAATTGCAGCGCGTTTTAACAGATTTGGGATGGATGCGCTCGGCTGCCAGGTGGCCGTTTCGCTCATGAGTTTTTCTCCGATTTCAGACAAGGGCACGAAGTCTACTCGTTAGCAGGGACAGAGACAAATTTTGCGCAGTAAAAAAGCGCATTTCATTTAGGTTGATTATTTCGTGACGTAATTCATCAATCACCATGATAAATCACCGCACAGAACAGCAAAAAAATCGAACACGTCAAATTTCCCTGACATCTACACGGTTATACTCTTTTACCCATAAAGGAGCAGTGGAAACGCTTTCGCAATCGTCCCTTTGGACGGGTGAACTACCTTTAGTTTGTCGCGTTGCGAAATAACAAAAATCTGGAGGAATGTCGTGCAAACTTTTCAAGCCGATCTTGCCGTAATTGGCGCTGGCGGGGCTGGATTACGTGCTGCGATTGCTGCAGCGCAGGCTAATCCAAACGCTAAAATCGCACTGATTTCAAAAGTCTATCCGATGCGCAGCCACACTGTTGCCGCAGAAGGAGGGTCCGCCGCCGTTGCGCAGGATCATGACAGCTTTGAATACCATTTCCACGACACGGTTGCAGGGGGCGACTGGCTTTGCGAACAGGATGTCGTTGACTACTTTGTCCACCATTGTCCAACGGAGATGACCCAGCTTGAGCAGTGGGGATGCCCGTGGAGCCGCCGTCCGGACGGCAGCGTCAACGTCCGCCGCTTCGGCGGAATGAAGATTGAACGCACCTGGTTCGCCGCCGATAAGACCGGCTTCCACATGTTGCATACCCTGTTCCAGACCTCCCTTCAGTTCCCACAAATTCAGCGCTTTGATGAACATTTCGTCCTCGATATCCTGGTTGATGACGGTCATGCGCGCGGCCTGGTGGCAATGAACATGATGGAAGGCACGCTCGTTCAAATCCGCGCTAACGCGGTGGTGATGGCAACGGGCGGCGCGGGACGCGTGTACCGCTACAACACCAACGGCGGCATCGTTACCGGTGACGGAATGGGCATGGCGCTCAGCCACGGCGTGCCGCTGCGTGATATGGAGTTTGTGCAGTATCACCCAACCGGTCTGCCAGGGTCCGGCATTTTGATGACGGAAGGCTGCCGCGGTGAAGGCGGTATTCTGGTCAACAAAAACGGCTACCGCTATCTGCAGGATTACGGTATGGGTCCGGAAACGCCGCTTGGTGAGCCGAAGAACAAATACATGGAACTCGGCCCGCGCGACAAAGTTTCTCAGGCCTTCTGGCACGAGTGGCGCAAAGGCAACACCATCTCAACGCCGCGCGGCGACGTGGTTCACCTTGACCTGCGTCACCTGGGCGAGAAGAAACTGCTGGAACGTCTGCCGTTTATCTGTGAGCTGGCGAAAGCCTATGTGGGCGTCGACCCGGTGAAAGAGCCGATTCCGGTTCGCCCAACCGCACACTACACCATGGGCGGTATCGAAACCGATCAGCAGTGTGAAACCCGCATTCAGGGTCTGTTTGCGGTGGGCGAATGTTCCTCTGTGGGTCTGCACGGCGCCAACCGTCTGGGATCTAACTCGCTGGCAGAGCTGGTGGTCTTTGGCCGCATGGCGGGCGAACGCGCAATGGAGCGTGCTGCAACCGCAGGCGAAGCTAACGGTGCCGCGCTGGATGCGCAGGTCGCAGACGTTGAAAAACGCCTGAAAGATCTGGTGAACCAGGAAGGTAACGAGAACTGGTCGAAGATCCGCGATGAAATGGGTCTGTCGATGGAAGAAGGCTGCGGTATCTACCGTACCCCTGAGCTGATGCAGAAAACCGTCGACAAGCTGGCGGAGCTGCAGGAGCGCTTCAAGCGCGTGCGCATCACCGACACCTCCAGCGTCTTCAATACCGACCTGCTCTATACCATTGAGCTGGGCCACGGCCTGAACGTCGCGGAATGTATGGCGCACTCTGCGCTGGCGCGTAAAGAGTCGCGTGGGGCGCACCAGCGTCTGGACGAAGGCTGCACCGAACGTGACGACGTCAATTTCCTGAAACACACTCTCGCCTGGCGCGATGCGGATGGCACAACGCGCCTGGACTACAGCGACGTGAAAATCACCACGCTGCCGCCGGCTAAACGCGTGTACGGCGCAGAAGCAGAAGCCGCCGAGAAGAAGGAGAAGGCGAATGGCTGAGATGCAAAAACTGAAAGTTGAAGTGGTGCGCTACAATCCGGAAGTGGATACCGCCCCCCACAGCGCTTTCTATGAAGTGCCTTATGACGAGCAAACCTCCCTGCTGGATGCGCTCGGCTATATCAAAGATAACCTGGCACCGGACCTGAGCTACCGCTGGTCCTGCCGCATGGCAATCTGCGGCTCCTGCGGCATGATGGTCAACAAAGTGCCGAAGCTGGCATGCAAAACCTTCCTGCGCGATTACACCAAAGGCATCAAGGTTGAAGCATTGGGTAATTTCCCAATCGAGCGCGATCTGGTGGTCGATATGACGCACTTTATCGAAAGTCTGGAAGCGATTAAGCCGTACATCATTGGCAACCCGCGTACCCCGGATCAGGGACCCAATACCCAGACACCAGCGCAGATGGCGAAATACCATCAGTTCTCCGGCTGCATCAACTGCGGCCTGTGCTATGCCGCTTGTCCCCAGTTTGGCCTGAACCCTGAGTTCATCGGCCCGGCCGCCATTACCCTGGCGCACCGCTATAACGAAGACAGCCGCGACCACGGTAAAAAAGAACGCATGGCGCAGCTTAACAGCCAGAACGGCGTCTGGACCTGTACCTTTGTGGGTTATTGCTCCGAAGTTTGTCCGAAGCATGTCGACCCGGCCGCCGCAATTCAGCAGGGTAAAGTGGAAAGCTCGAAAGACTTTCTTATCGCTACCCTGAAACCACGCTAAGGAGTGCATGATGACGACTAAACGCAAAGCCTATGTACGGCCAGTGCCGTCCACCTGGTGGAAAAACCTGCCGTTTTATCGCTTCTACATGCTGCGTGAAGGCACGGCGGTACCGGCGGTCTGGTTCAGCCTTGAGCTGATGTATGGCGTTTTTGCCCTCAAGCACGGGCCGGAAACCTGGGCGAACTTTGTCGGTTTCCTGCAAAACCCCATCATCGTAATTCTGAACCTGATCGTGCTCGCGGCAGCGCTGCTTCATACCAAAACCTGGTTTGAACTGGCGCCAAAAGCGGCAAACATCATCGTAAAAGGCGAGAAAATGGGGCCAGAGCCGGTGATTAAAGGGCTATGGGGAGTGACGATCCTGGTCACTGTGGTCATTCTGTTTGTCGCACTGTTCTGGTAAGGAGACGACTGTGATTAATCCAAATCCAAAACGTTCAGACGAGCCGGTCTTCTGGGGCCTGTTTGGCGCAGGCGGCATGTGGAGCGCCATCATCGCGCCGGTGATCATTCTGCTGGTCGGGATTATGCTGCCGCTGGGGTTATTCCCGGGCGATGCGCTGAGCTACGAACGCGTGCTGGCGTTTGCGAGCAGCTTTATTGGTCGGGTATTCATCTTCCTGATGATCGTCCTGCCGCTGTGGTGTGGCCTGCACCGTATTCACCATGCGATGCATGACCTGAAAATCCATGTACCGAGCGGTAAATGGGTATTCTATGGTCTGGCGACCATCCTGACCGTGGTGACGCTGATTGCCGTGGTCACTATCTGATACCTCTGGCCCGCCCTCCGGCGGGCCTTTTATTTCTGCATTTTTCCCACCAGCCATTGAGCAAACTCATGCATTGCGGGGGTTTCAGCCCTCGACTGTAATCGCGTGAGCCAGTAACTCCCCAGGTCAATCCGGGTGGCAAACGGCTGCACGATACGCTCGCTATTGAGCAGAT
This sequence comes from Enterobacter sp. ZOR0014, assembly GCF_000798855.1. Classification (NCBI taxonomy): domain Bacteria; kingdom Pseudomonadati; phylum Pseudomonadota; class Gammaproteobacteria; order Enterobacterales; family Enterobacteriaceae; genus Enterobacter; species Enterobacter sp. ZOR0014. Next base: position 12,848 of record NZ_JTLF01000190.1, read on the forward strand.
GGGTAAACATATCCACAGGTGCTATGGCGATGCCCACACCTGCCTGCGCGGCTTCCAGCATGGTCACGGACGAATCAAAGACCATCACCCGATGCGTGGGTGACGGGGGATGTTCACCTGCCGCCTGCATCCACGCCGACCATTCGTCGCGTCGATAGGAGCGCAGCAGGGTAAACTTCAGAATGTCGGCCGGAGACTGGAGCCCGAGAGCAATATCGGGTGAGCAAAGCGGGGACAGCGGTGCAGAACACAGGAACTGCGCTTCAGTGCCGTGCCACGCCCCGCCACCGTAGCGAATCGTATAATCCAGCCCTTCCGCCGCGGGATCGACGCGGTTGTTATGGGTCGAAAGATGAAGATCGATATGCGGATAGCAGCGACGAAAGTCCGCGAGCTGCGAGAATAAAACACCGGTAGCAAAGGTGCCGACCACACCCACTTTTAGCTTCTCCTGGGCGCGATGACTGGCAAAGCGATCCAGCATTCCGGCGATCCGATCGAATGAATCATTCAACACCGGCAGCAAGTTTTCACCTTCCGTGGTCAGCATCAGCCCGCGCGAAACGCGGACAAACAGCTGACAATTCAGATGCTGCTCCAGCGCTTTAACGTGCTGGCTGATGGCAGAGTGGGTCACGTTCAGCTCTATCGCGGCATGCGTAAAACTGAGGTGTCTGGCGGCCGCTTCGAAAGCGCGAAGCGAATTAAGCGGGAGATAGCTGCGGGTCATCATTACATCCGTTAGAAAAATTAACAGCTAATGCTAAATTTAACCGTTTGTCAGCCACAGTCAAATCCAACAGACTACTGAGGTCTGACGGGCCCGGACACTCCCTTGAACCGCTATTACGGAAGATAACTGATGAAGACAAAATCCCTTTGCTGTGCCCTGCTGCTCAGCACCTCCTGCTCTGTTCTCGCCGCGCCGATGTCAGAGAAACAGCTGTCTGACGTGGTGGAACGTACCGTTACCCCCCTGATGAAAGCGCAAGCCATTCCGGGCATGGCGGTAGCGGTGATTTATCAGGGTCAGCCGCACTACTTTACCTTCGGAAAGGCCGATGTTGCGGCGAACAAACCTGTCACCCCGCAAACCCTGTTTGAGCTGGGCTCTATAAGTAAAACCTTCACCGGCGTATTAGGTGGCGATGCGATTGCGCGCGGAGAAATATCGCTGGGCGACCCCGTGACAAAGTACTGGCCCGAGCTAACAGGCAAGCAGTGGCAGGGTATTCGCATGTTGGATCTGGCGACCTACACCGCGGGTGGCCTGCCGCTACAGGTGCCGGATGAGGTCACGGATAACGCCTCCCTGCTGCGTTTCTATCAACACTGGCAACCGCAGTGGAAACCAGGCACAACGCGTCTTTATGCGAACGCCAGCATCGGGCTTTTTGGCGCCCTCGCGGTTAAACCCTCCGGTATGAGCTTTGAACAGGCCATGACGAAGCGGGTCTTCAAGCCACTCAAACTGGACCATACATGGATTAACGTTCCGAAAGAAGAAGAGGCGCATTACGCCTGGGGATACCGTGATGGTAAAGCAATCCACGTTTCACCGGGAATGCTGGATGCCGAAGCGTATGGTGTCAAAACCAACATCCAGGATATGGCGAGCTGGCTGAAGGCCAACATGAACCCTGACGCCCTTTCGGATTCAACGTTGAAACAGGGTATTGCCCTGGCACAGTCTCGCTACTGGCGCGTGGGTGCCATGTATCAGGGTCTGGGCTGGGAGATGCTCAACTGGCCGGTAGAAGCCAAAACCGTCGTGGAGGGCAGCGATAACAAGGTGGCTCTTGCACCGTTACCGGTGGCAGAAGTGAACCCTCCAGCTCCGCCAGTAAAAGCATCATGGGTACATAAAACAGGCTCGACGGGTGGATTCGGCAGCTATGTCGCATTTATTCCTGAAAAGGAACTCGGCATTGTTATGCTGGCGAACAAGAGCTACCCGAACCCGGCGCGCGTGGAAGCGGCATACCGTATTCTGAGCGCTCTGCAGTAAAACCTTGCCGGGTGGTGCTAACGCCCACCCGGCCTGCAAAATTCCCGCATTTTCCCTGCTGTCATCTACACTTAACAAAAAACAGTAAGGAAACTCCTATGCGCATTCTGCCTGTTATCGCCGCGGTGACAGCCGCGTTTTTAGTGGTTGCCTGCAGTTCCCCTACCCCACCTCCTGGTGTCACTGTCGTCACGCCTTTTGACGCCCAACGCTTTCTCGGAACATGGTATGAAATCGCCCGCCTCGACCATCGGTTCGAACAGGGTTTAGAGAAGGTGACTGCACATTACAGCACGATGGAGGATGGAGGTATTCAGGTTATCAACCGGGGCTATAACCCCGATCGGCAGATGTGGCAGCAGTCTGTCGGGAAAGCATACTTCACCGACGACCCGCGACGGGCCGCGCTCAAAGTCTCTTTCATTGGCCCCTTCTATGGCGGCTATAACGTGATAGCGCTCGACAGAGAGTACCGTCACGCACTGGTCTGCGGGCCGGATCGCAACTATCTGTGGATTCTTTCCCGCACGCCAACCATTTCGTCGGAGATGAAACAGCAGATGCTGGATGTCGCGACCCGGCAAGGGTTTGATGTGTCGAAACTCATCTGGGTTAAACAGCCCCACTAATGGGTGCTGAGCTTCAGTCCAATGATACCGGCCACAATCAGGGCGAGGCTGGCGATACGCGCCAGGCTCGCTGACTCACCCAGCAACAGAATGCCGGTAATTGCAGCCCCCACGGCACCAATCCCCGTCCAGACAGCATAGGCTGTTCCCACGGGCAGGGAACGCATCGCCCATGAGAGCAGAACAATACTCACAATCATCGCAGAAACGGTAATGACGCTGGGCGTCAGGCGGGTAAAACCGTGGGTGTACTTAAGACCAATCGCCCATACCACTTCGAGCAGGCCGGCAATAAAAAGAATAATCCAGGACATCTCAGGCTCCTTAACTTAAATAAGTTGGGGCCGTCCCCGATGAAGAAAGCGCTTACGGGTCGTCCCGCAAGGCAGATAAAGCCTCATATTTTGGTTAACGTGCGATTTTTTTTCAATCATTTTCTGCTGACCCCCTTAAGGCCAGAAATAGCCGCAGTAAGGCGCGCAGTTCAGGCATTTATTACTCATCGGACTTCTCTATGATGATGTGCTTTCTGATGGCAGGAAGCCAAACCACTAGCCGACTGCGAATAAAATATGTTCAAAATACTTTTGATTGACCGTTGTCACTTTACCCGCGCGGGGTTTGAAGCATGGCTCAATCATTCCGGTTTATTCCCGGGACATTACGTTGTGACCGGGCTGAACAATCTTTTCCTCGCCAGAGAGCACATTCTGCAATGGAAACCCTCACTGGTTATCGCTGACCTGCATGGTTTCAGGCAGGATACTCCCCATTTCCAGCAATTCTCTTCCTTACTGAATGCCAGCGAAAAACTCCCCTTTATTATGTTGCAATCGGGAGAGGACAGAGACATGACGGCCTGGCTGGAGAACTTCCCGGTCTGGTCTTCACTCATGAAAAATGCCCGTCTTGAGGAACTCGCCACGGTTATTAATGACGCGTTAATTTCGGGCTCAGACACGCACAGACCAACAGTGGCCACGCCGTTGCTGACCCGCCAGGAGGAGAAAGTGCTGACAATGTGGATGGACGGCGCAAGCAATCAAAAAATTGCCGCTCACCTGAGTATCAATGGGAAAACGGTATATACCTACAAGCGAAATATCCGCATGAAGCTGCATATGGACACGCGCTTTTCCCCGTTTTTATCTCCGCAGGGTACAGAAAACTGACGGTACGAAACCCTTCTGGTTCCGTACCGTTAATTAATTACTGCTGTGCTTTTGTTGCCGCACCAGAGATTGCACTACCACCTTCAGAAATATCCTGACCAACGCCACGCGTGGTATTACAGGCAGTTAATACTGAAGAAAGTACCAGGACTGAAAAGATCGCTGCAATTGTCTTCTTAACCATAATATCTTCCTTTTATAGCCAAAGTTGTTTTGTGTATAGCAACTTAAGAATAGACAAGATCCCGCCGATTGAAGGACAAGGAAGCATTTTTCGGAAAATTAGACGAGCTTAGCTGGCCGCGTGAGAAATGATATGCCCAAGATCCTGGATATCTTCCCCCATGCCGCGCGTGGTGTTACAGCCGGAAAGCAATGCACTGGAGAGCGCTAACAGAAGCAGAATTTTAACGGTACGTTTCATCATCCCTGCCTGCAAAAATCAGGCGCAGCGGGCGCTGCGCCCTGACTATTACTTCACGCGTGATACGTATTCGCCGGAGCGGGTATCCACTTTGATCACTTCGCCAGTCTGTACGAACAGTGGCACTTTAACCACAGCACCGGTAGACAGCGTCGCTGGTTTACCGCCAGTACCGGCAGTGTCACCTTTCAGACCTGGATCGGTTTCAACGATTTCCAGCTCAACAAAGTTTGGTGGAGTAACAGCGATAGGCTGACCGTTCCACAGGGTCACGATGCACTCAGCCTGATCCAGCAGCCATTTTTCGCTATCGCCAATCGCTTTCGCGTCAGCAGACAGCTGCTCGAAGGTTTCGTTGTTCATGAAGTGCCAGAACTCACCGTCGTTGTACAGGTAAGTCAGGTTCATATCCACAACATCAGCGCCTTCAGCGGAGTCGGTGGACTTGAAAGTTTTCTCAACGCGGGTACCGGTCAGCAGGCGGCGCAGCTTAACGCGTGCGAATGCCTGGCCTTTACCTGGTTTAACGAATTCGCTGGCTTCAACCGCGTACGGTTCGCCGTCCATCATGATTTTAAGACCAGCACGAAAATCGTTGCTATAGTACGTTGCCATAAGGCCCTCTAAATTTGTTAACTGGTAGCTAAGCCACAAAATGGCGCATATTGTAACCCTAAACACCCCGTCCAGAGAAGATTGGTTATCGCAACTTGCCGATGTAATCACCAGTCCTGATGAATTGCTGCGTCTTTTAGACCTCGATCAGCACCCAGAGTTGCTTGCGGGCCGCGAGGCAAAGCGCCTTTTCGCCCTGCGCGTTCCACGCGCGTTTGTTGCGCGCATGGAGAAAGGCAATCCTGACGATCCGCTTTTAAAACAAATCATTACCTTGCAGGATGAGTTTATTACTGCACCAGGGTACAGCACCGATCCCCTGGAAGAGCAGAACAGTGTGGTACCGGGTTTACTGCATAAGTATCTCAACCGCGCCCTGCTGCTGGTCAAAGGCGGCTGCGCGGTAAATTGCCGTTATTGCTTCCGTCGGCACTTCCCTTACTCCGAAAACCAGGGAAATAAGCGCAACTGGCAGGTCGCGCTGGACTATATCGCCGCCCATTCAGAGCTGGATGAGATTATTTTTTCCGGCGGTGACCCGCTGATGGCAAAAGATCATGAGCTGGACTGGCTATTAACCCAGCTTGAGGCCATCCCGCACATCAAACGTCTGCGTATTCACAGCCGTTTACCGATTGTCATTCCGGCACGCATTACTGACGGACTGGTGTCGTGCCTGGCGCAATCCCGCTTGCAGGTGCTGTTGGTGAACCATATTAACCACGCGAATGAAATTGACGATGCATTTCGCGCGGCGATGGCGCGCCTGCGTAAAGTGGGGGTCACGCTACTAAACCAGAGCGTGCTGCTGCGTGGGGTAAATGATAGCGCCCGCGTGCTGGCCGACCTCAGCAACGCCCTGTTTGATGCGGGTGTCTTGCCCTATTACCTGCATGTGCTGGACCGCGTGCAGGGTGCGGCGCACTTCATGGTGACCGATGAAGAAGCCCGACAGATTATGCGCGAGCTGTTAACGCTGGTTTCAGGTTATATGGTACCCAAGCTGGCGCGCGAAATTGGCGGAGAGCCAAGTAAGACGCCGCTGGATTTGCAGCTGCGGCAGCACTAAAAGGCAGGTGGCGCTACGCTTACCTGCCCTACAGGGTCCGGGCGCAGCGCCATCACCGCGTTAACTCAGTTCGGGCACTTGTAGACCTGGCCGCTCATCTGGCTGGCGGTTGGCACGAAGCTGGAGAGCATTCCCTGCGTTGGGCTACTCACGCCGTAAATCACATTGCCGCCCATCGCCGCGGCCTGGTTACGCAGGGCATTCGCCGCACCGCGCATAGAGCCGCCCTCTTCACCATGCTGTCCCGACATCCAGTTACTTTGCTCGCCCGTGGCCGTGCCTAACAGCTGGCATTCGCTACCCGGCTTATCTTCCACAAAGCGAACACCCTGGCCCGCCGCCGACAGCTCATTGCTGGAGCTACAACCCGCCAGCAGCAATGCTGCCCCTACAATCCCTGCACAGACTTTTACGCGCATGTTATTCCTCGTTTTCAATAAGCTGGACAGTAGTTGTCCGTGTCTAAATCTTATACCTAAAAGATGACCAAAAGAAAAATGCCGAGCATTTCTGCGAGCCAGATTCCGCCAGGCACTCCTCCGACATCTTAAATGAATTCTGATAATAGCCTTTGGGATATCGTGTTTTAGCCCTCGATCGTATGTAGTGGTGCGACGTACAACTTTTGTACGCAATGAAAAAGGGGGTTTCATGAGTGCATCATCCTCAGGAGAGGAAAAAGTGACATGGGTAGGCTATCTGGCGTTTGTACTCACCATCGTATTTTTCTCCGGTTTTTTCGCCAAAAGTACTGAATGGTGGCGCGTGCTGGACTTTACCGTCTTAAACGGTAGCTTTGGACCGGTCAACGGCGCCCTGACGTTTCGCGGCACGGGCGGAACGGGGGCGAAAGACGGGTTTTTATTTGCCCTTGAACTGGCGCCCTCGGTCATTTTATCGCTCGGGATCATTGCCGTCACCGAAGGCCTGGGCGGACTGCGTGCCGCACAAAAGCTGATGACGCCTATTTTGCGTCCGCTGCTTGGCGTGCCGGGGATCTGCTCTCTGGCCCTTATCGCCAACCTGCAAAACACCGATGCGGCGGCAGGTATGACCAAAGAGCTGACCGACGACGGAGCAATTACCGACCATGAACGCGCCATTTTCGCTACCTTCCAGACCAGCGGAAGCGCCATTATTACCAACTATTTTTCTTCCGGCGCCGCGCTTTTCACGTTTATTACCGTCCCGGTGATCGCGCCGCTGGCCGTCATTCTGGTATTCAAATTTGTTGGCGCTAACTTCCTGCGACTGTGGATCGCCCGTATGGAAGATCATCGTATTCAGGAGGAAAAAAATGATCGCCCAGCCGCGTAAAAATATCATGGACATGTTTATTGATGGTGCCCGTCGCGGCTTTACCATCGCGACCACCAGCCTGCTGCCAAACGTGGTCATGGCATTTGTCATTATTCAGGCGCTGAAGGTGACGGGCCTGCTGGATATCGTGGGCAATGTTTGCGAGCCCGTCATGGCGCTCTGGGGGCTTCCGGGCGCGGCGGCAACGGTCCTTCTGGCCTCGGTGATGAGTATGGGCGGCGGCGTGGGGGTCTGCGCCAGTCTGGTCGCCGCCGGCTCACTCAACGGTCACGATGCCACCATCCTGCTGCCCGCCATCTATTTGATGGGCAATCCGGTGCAAAATACCGGCCGCTGCCTGGGTACCGCAGGCGTGAATCCGAAATATTACCCGCACATTATTACGGTTTGCGTCATTAACGCCCTGCTCTCAATGTGGGTGATGCAGCTACTCTTCTGAGGAGATAAAAATGGATTTTTCAGTTCTGGAACCCCATCTTTTCCGCAACGCACATCTCTACGCCCCGGAGGATCGGGGACATTGCGATCTGCTGATCGCTGGGGGAAAAATTGTTGCGATCGAAAAAGCGGGGCATGCAACAACGCGGATGGCGTGTCCTGAAACCGATCTCGCCGGAGCGGTGATTTGCCCGGGATTTATCGATCAGCACGTGCATCTCATCGGTGGCGGCGGTGAAGCGGGGCCCCACACCCGCACGCCGGAGGTGCGGCTGTCTGCGCTGGTAGCAGCAGGTATCACCTCCGTGGTTGGCCTGCTGGGCACCGACGGCGTCACCCGACACCCTGAATCACTGCTGGCAAAAACACGAGCGCTTGAGCATGAAGGGATCAGCGCGTGGATGCTGACGGGCGCGTACGGACTGCCTTCTCCGACGATTACCGGCAGTATTGAAAAAGATGTGGCGCTGATCGACAAAATCATTGGTGTGAAATGCGCGATTTCCGACCATCGCTCTTCCGCGCCAGCGGACGATCGGCTCGCCAGTATGGCCGCCCAGTCACGCGTCGGCGGGCTATTGGGTGCCAAAGCGGGTATCTCCGTTTTTCACCTCGGCAACAGCCCGAAGCTGCTGGAGCCGCTCCTTAACATTCTGAATAACGCCGACGTTCCCCGCACGAAGCTGCTGCCCACCCACGTTAACCGCGGCGAGGCGCTTTTCCTCGCCGCGCTAAACTATGCTCGCGAAGGGGGTTATATCGATATCACCACCAGCATCAGCGAACCCATTGATGCCGCCACCGCCATTGCGACAGCCCGCGAAGCGCAGGTGCCGTTTAACCGTCTCACGCTCAGCTCGGACGCTAACGGTAGCCAGCCGAATTTTGACGCAAATGGCAACCTGGTAGGCATTGGCGTGGCAGGGTTCGAATCCCTTCCGGAAACCCTACAGCAGTTGGTCAGCCGCTATCACCTGCCGCTGGAGGAGGCGCTTCTGCCATTTACGCGTAATGTGGCGGAGTTTCTCGGGCTGGAGCATAAAGGACGGATCGCGCCCGGATGCGATGCCGATTTCCTGGTGTTGACGGACGATCTAAAAATCCATGAGGTCTGGGCGAAAGGCCGCCAGATGGTGCGCGAAGGTGTTGTGTGCGTGAAAGGCACCTTTGAGTAGCAGCTGGACAGGCAATAAAAAACCCCGGGCATCGCTGCCCGGGGTTCGTTCTGAGAGGTTCAGAACAACATGATTACATCATGCCGCCCATACCACCCATGCCGCCCATACCAGCAGCACCTAAGTCAGGCGCGTCGCCTTTAGGCATATCAGTAACCATGCACTCGGTAGTGATCATCAGGCCAGCTACAGATGCCGCATACTGCAGAGCAGAACGGGTAACTTTAGTTGGGTCCAGAATACCGAAGTCGATCATGTTGCCGTATTCTTCAGTTGCCGCGTTGTAACCGTAGTTACCTTCGCCCGCTTTCACGTTGTTCGCAACCACAGATGGCTCTTCACCGGCGTTAGAAACGATCTGACGCAGAGGCGCTTCCATTGCGCGCAGCGCAACTTTGATACCCACGTTCTGGTCTTCGTTCTGTGCAGTCAGGCCAGCCAGTTTAGCGGCAACACGCACCAGCGCAACGCCACCACCAGCAACCACGCCTTCTTCTACCGCAGCACGGGTCGCGTGCAGGGCATCGTCAACGCGCGCTTTTTTCTCTTTCATTTCAACTTCGGTCGCAGCACCGACTTTGATAACGGCGACACCGCCTGCCAGTTTCGCTACGCGCTCCTGCAGTTTTTCACGGTCGTAATCAGAGGTTGCTTCTTCGATCTGCTTACGGATCTGACCAACACGGCCCTGAATAGCGGCTTCTTCACCCACACCGTCGATGATGGTGGTGGTGTCTTTGTTGATCACAACGCGTTTTGCCTGGCCCAGGTCTTCCAGGGTCGCTTTTTCCAGCTCCATACCGATCTCTTCAGAGATAACGGTACCGCCAGTCAGGGTTGCGATATCCTGCAGCATCGCTTTACGACGATCGCCGAAGCCAGGTGCTTTAACCGCAGCCACTTTCACGATGCCACGCATGGTGTTAACCACCAGGGTCGCCAGCGCTTCGCCTTCAACGTCTTCAGCGATGATAACCAGCGGTTTGCCTGCTTTCGCAACGGCTTCCAGCACTGGCAGCATTTCGCGGATGTTGGAGATTTTCTTGTCAGCCAGCAGGATGAACGGGCTTTCCAGCTCAACAGCGCCAGTCTCTGGCTTGTTGATGAAGTATGGGGACAGGTAGCCGCGGTCGAACTGCATACCTTCAACCACGTCCAGTTCGTCTTCCAGACCGGTACCGTCTTCAACGGTGATAACGCCTTCTTTACCGACTTTGTCCATCGCTTCAGCGATCAGTTTACCTACGGTTTCGTCGGAGTTAGCGGAGATGGTACCTACCTGAGCAATGGCTTTGGAGTCAGAGCACGGTACGGACAGCGCTTTCAGCTCTTCAACAGCGGAAGCGACAGCTTTGTCGATACCACGTTTCAGATCCATTGGGTTCATGCCCGCAGCAACGGCTTTCAGACCTTCAGTGATGATAGCCTGCGCCAGTACGGTCGCGGTGGTGGTACCGTCACCTGCAGCATCGTTCGCTTTAGAGGCAACTTCTTTCACCATCTGCGCACCCATGTTTTCGAACTTGTCTTCCAGTTCGATTTCACGTGCTACAGAAACACCATCTTTGGTGATGGTTGGCGCGCCGAAGGATTTATCCAGCACTACGTTACGGCCTTTCGGGCCCAGGGTCACTTTAACTGCATCGGCCAGTACGTTTACGCCGCGGAGCATTTTTACACGAGCGTCGTTACCGAATTTTACGTCTTTAGCTGCCATGTTCTTATTTCCTCAAATTCTCGTGCGTAAATTACGCTTCAACAATTGCCAGAATGTCGCTCTCGGACATGATCAACACTTCTTCATTGTCGATCTTCTCGGATTTCACGCCGTAGCCATCGTTGAAAATTACGATGTCACCAACTTTAACGTCCAGCGGCTGCACAGTTCCGTTTTCCAGGATGCGGCCCTTACCGACAGCGATGATTTCGCCACGCGTTGATTTGGCTGCAGCAGAACCGGTCAGAACGATGCCGCCAGCAGACTTGGTTTCAACTTCTTTACGTTTGACGATCACACGATCATGTAACGGACGAATACTCATTGATAGCTCTCCTTTGAGAAAGTCATTATCAGTTATGGATGACGCCGGCCCGCATGCGGTTTTCCGACTAGTGCCCTGAGAGATGGGGATAGCTTTTTCCCCCTTCAAGGGGGAGTTGAAAAAAAATTTTGCGAAAGTGTTACCATCCCCTCTCTTTTGGTATTGGCAGGACGATGTCAATGAGTGGACTTAAACAGGAGTTGGGACTGGCGCAGGGCGTTGGCCTGCTCTCAACCTCCTTGTTAGGTACGGGCGTATTTGCCGTACCCGCATTGGCGGCGCTGGTAGCAGGCAATAACAGCCTGTGGGCCTGGCCGGTGCTGATTGTGCTGGTGTTTCCGATAGCCATTGTGTTTGCCATCCTCGGGCGGCACTTCCCTGACGCAGGCGGTGTGGCGCACTTTGTCGGGCTGGCGTTTGGCCCGCGACTGAAGCGTGTTACCGGCTGGCTGTTTCTCTCGGTGATCCCGGTGGGTCTTCCTGCGGCATTGCATATTGCAACCGGCTTTGGACAGGCGCTGTTTGGCTGGCATAACGAGCAGCTCCTGCTGGCTGAACTGGGTACGCTGGCCATTGTCTGGTGGGTGGGCTCACGCGGTGCCAGCTCAAGTGCAAACCTGCAGACACTGGTTGCGGTACTGATTGTTGCGCTCGTCGCGGCTGTCTGGTGGGCGGGCGATATCACAATTAAGGACATTCCCTTCCCGGCAGCGACAAACATTGACCATTCACAGCTTTTCGCCGCCCTTGCCGTTATGTTCTGGTGTTTTGTGGGTCTCGAAGCGTTCGCCCATCTGGCCTCTGAATTTAAGCAGCCTGAGCGCGATTTTCCGCGCGCGCTGATGATTGGCCTGCTGCTGGCAGGAACAGTTTACTGGGCCTGCACCGTGCTGGTATTGCACTTCAACGCATTCGGTGCGGATAAAGCGGCTGCCGCGTCACTGCCGGGCATAGTGGTACACCTGTTTGGCGTAAAAGCGCTGTGGGTCGCATGTATGATTGGCTATCTCGCCTGTTTTGCCAGCCTGAATATTTATATCCAGAGCTTTGCCCGTCTGGTGTGGTCGCAGGCGCTTTATAATCCTGAAAGCCGTCTTGCGCAGTTGTCCAAACGTCAACTTCCGGTGAATGCACTGAATACCGTGCTGGGCTGCTGCGTGTTGAGTACGCTGGGTATTTACGTAATGAAAATCAATCTGGATGCCCTGATCGTCTACGCCAACGGCATTTTCATTATGATCTATCTGCTGTGCATGCTGGCGGGCTGTCGTCTGCTGGAAGGCCGTTATAAAGCACTGGCGGTCGTCGGGGGTGTGCTTTGCCTGCTGTTGCTGGCAATGGTGGGATGGAAGAGTGTGTATGCCATCGTCATGCTGGCAGGGCTGTGGCTGTTTTTACCGAAGCGGCAAAATCCGCAGGCCCGGTGAGCGATGCGCCACCGGGCATAAAAATCACCGATCGTCTTTGTGATCTAAACGGTCGTGCTGTTCATCCTTACGCTGATACTCCCCTTCAAACGTATCGCCCGGGCCCGTACTGAAGCCACCACCCGGCATACGGCTAAAACGCAGATGCGGCAGCAGCTTCATGGTCAGGTGTTTTTGCACTGGCGGCAGAAGCAGCAAAAGGCCGAGGAAGTCGGTAAAGAAGCCAGGCAGAATAAGCAGCAGACCCGCGATAATCAGCGACACGCTTTTGATCATCTCTTCTGCCGGGCTTTCGCCTGCAGCCATCTTCTGCTGCATTATCAGGAAATTTTTGAAACCCTGGTTACGCACCAGCGACATGCCGATGACGGAGGTGAAAATCACCAGAACCAGCGTCAGCAGGACGCCCAGGACATGGGCAACCTGGATAAAAATGGAAATCTCAATGTAAACATAGAGAAAGAAAGCAATAAATGGTATCCAGCGCACTGGCATCTCCTGTAGGGCAGGTGCCGTCAGGCCCCTGTCTGAATGTGTTCGCGACGCGCGTTTGTATGAAATGGTGGCAGTTAGCGAAAATTCAATCGGTTTGCACGGATATTTTTTCTGGAAATATTAAAGCGGTGACACATTTCACAGATTAATAATTATCATGGAATCGGCTCGATAATAAGTGATCCAGCTTACGGCAATTCGCTATCATCAGCATATGATCTCGAGCATCTGGCTGATTGAGGGAATAATCGTCGGTCAGAAAATATTCAAAACCACATATATACTGTGTGTTTAGTACAATCCATCGGCAGCTTGAAAAGAAGGTTCACATGTTAAACAACATTCGTATCGAAGAAGACTTGTTGGGTACCAGGGAAGTTCCAGCGGATGCCTACTATGGTGTTCACACTCTGAGAGCGATTGAAAACTTCTACATCAGCAACAGCAAAATCAGCGACATCCCTGAGTTTGTCCGTGGCATGGTGATGGTGAAGAAAGCCGCAGCGCTGGCCAACAAAGAGCTGCAAACCATTCCTAAAAGCGCGGCAAATGCGATTATCGCTGCCTGCGATGAAGTGCTGAACAACGGCAAATGCATGGACCAGTTCCCGGTTGACGTCTATCAGGGCGGCGCGGGTACCTCCGTCAACATGAATACCAACGAAGTACTGGCAAACATCGGCCTGGAGCTGATGGGTCATCAGAAAGGTGAATACCAGTACCTGAACCCGAACGACCACGTTAACAAATGCCAGTCCACCAACGACGCCTACCCAACCGGCTTCCGTATCGCGGTGTATGCCTCCGTGGTGAAACTGGTGGACGCCATCAACCAACTGGGCGATGGCTTCCAGCGTAAAGCGGTTGAGTTCCAGGATATCCTGAAAATGGGTCGTACCCAGTTACAGGACGCAGTGCCAATGACGCTGGGCCAGGAATTCCACGCATTTAACGTGCTGCTGAATGAAGAGACCAAAAACCTGCTGCGCACCTCTGAGCTGCTGCTGGAAGTGAACCTGGGCGCAACCGCCATCGGTACGCGTCTGAACACCCCGGATGGCTATCAGCAGCTGGCGGTTCAGAAGCTGGCTGAAGTGTCCAACCTGCCGGTCGTGCCTGCGGAAGACCTGATTGAAGCCACCTCCGACTGCGGCGCGTACGTGATGGTACACAGCGCACTGAAACGCCTGGCGGTGAAACTGTCCAAAATCTGTAATGACCTGCGCCTGCTCTCTTCCGGCCCGCGCGCTGGCCTGAACGAAATCAACCTGCCAGAACTGCAGGCGGGTTCGTCCATCATGCCAGCTAAGGTGAACCCGGTCGTGCCAGAAGTGGTGAACCAGGTTTGCTTCAAAGTCATCGGTAACGACACTACCGTGACGATGGCCTCCGAGGCCGGTCAGCTGCAGCTGAACGTAATGGAGCCTGTGATTGGCCAGGCGATGTTCGAATCTATCCACATCCTGACTAACGCCTGCTACAACCTGCTGGAAAAATGCATTAACGGCATTACCGCAAATAAAGAAGTGTGTGAAGGCTACGTTTACAACTCTATCGGGATCGTCACCTACCTCAACCCGTTCATCGGTCACCATAACGGTGACATCGTCGGTAAGATTTGTGCCGAAACCGGTAAGAGCGTGCGTGAAGTGGTGCTGGAGCGCGGACTGTTGACCGAGGCTGAGCTGGACGATATCTTCTCCGCCCAGAACCTGATGCACCCGGCATATAAAGCGAAACGATATACCGATGAAAGCGAACAGTAACCGTTCAGGCTAGGCTTTTAAAGGCACGTCACTTGTGACGTGCCTTTTTTCTTTTTAGGCGTTACCAAAATACAACAATTCAATATCAACTTGTTAATAAGCAAGGCAGGTCCTTATGTTTGGAGCAGAACTCGTCATCGTCTTGTTGGCGATTTATTTGGGAGCAAGACTCGGGGGTATCGGCATCGGTTTTGCCGGCGGTCTCGGGGTGCTCGTTCTTACCCTTATCTTTCAGATTAAACCCGGCGCAATCCCCTTTGACGTTATCGAAATCATCATGGCAGTTATTGCCGCTATCGCCGCTATGCAGGTGGCAGGCGGTATGGACTACCTGGTGAGTCTGGCGGAGCGTATGCTGCGCCGCCATCCTAAATACATTACCTTCCTTGCCCCGCTGGTCACCTGGTTTATGACCATTCTCGCGGGAACTGGCCACACGGCGTTCTCCACGCTGCCGGTGATTACCGAAGTGGCAAAAGAACAGGGGATTCGCCCGTCTCGTCCCCTCTCTATTGCCGTCGTTGCGTCTCAGATTGCCATCACCGCGTCGCCGATCTCTGCCGCCGTGGTCTTCTTCGCCGGTATCCTTGAGCCGATGGGCGTGAGCTACCTGACGCTGCTGGCGATCTGTATTCCGGTGACGCTGATTGCGGTCATGATTACTGCCGTGCTGTGTAACTTCCTCGGTGCCGAACTGAAAGACGATCCTGTTTACCAGGAGCGTCTGGCAAAAGGTGAAGTGAGACTGCGCGGTAGCCAGGTCTTCGAACTGAAGCCACACGCAAAGCGCTCCGTACTGCTTTTCCTGATTGGTATCGTCGCAGTGATGTTCTACGCAACCGCCATCAGTGACACCGTGGGGCTGATTCAGAATCCGGTTCTGCCGCGTAACGAAGCGATTGTGGTGTTCATGCTGACTATCGCGACGCTGATTAGTATCACCTGTAAAATCGACACCAGCGAAGTGCTGAACGCCAGTACCTTTAAATCCGGTATGAGCGCCTGCGTGTGTGTACTGGGTGTGGCATGGCTCGGCGATACTTTCGTGAAGGCGCATATCAGCGATATCCAGACCGTAGCCGGCGACCTGCTGCACAACTACCCGTGGCTGCTGGCAGTCGTGCTGTTCTTTGCTGCGACCCTGCTTTACTCCCAGGCAGCAACCACCAAAGCGCTGATGCCTGCGGCACTCATGTTAGGCGTAACGCCGCTGACGGCGATTGCCTCTTTCGCAGCCGTTTCCGCACTGTTCGTTCTGCCAACCTACCCAACCCTGCTGGCAGCGGTTGAAATGGATGACACTGGCTCTACCCGTATCGGTAAATACGTGTTTAACCACGCGTTTCTGATCCCGGGCGTGGTAGCAATTACGCTTTGCGTCATCCTCGGTTTTATCATCGGTGGCATTGTGCTGTAAACCTTCAGCCGTTGTAAAAATAGTTAAAAATGTTC
>NZ_JTLF01000008.1:0-12279 GCF_000798855.1 Enterobacter sp. ZOR0014
CGGTAACGGATTAAAGCCCCGCAACGTGTTGCGGGGCTTTTTACATTGGAAACCCGGAAAATTTTCTGTAGGGAAAACGGGCATGAAGCAGCAGGCCGGCATTGGTATTCTTTTGGCGCTCACGACCGCAATGTGCTGGGGTGCGCTGCCAATTGCAATGAAGCAAGTACTGGAAGTGATGGAGCCGCCTACGGTGGTCTTTTATCGCTTTCTGATGGCAAGCATCGGCCTCGGCGCCATTCTGGCTATCAAAGGTAAGCTTCCGCCTTTGCGACTTTTCCGCAAACCGCGCTGGCTGGTGCTGCTGGCTATCGCGACGGGCGGTCTGTTTGGTAACTTCATCCTGTTCAGCTCTTCTCTGCAGTATCTTAGCCCTACAGCGTCACAGGTGATTGGTCAGCTTTCACCTGTGGGCATGATGGTCGCCAGCGTGTTTATCCTCAAGGAGAAGATGCGTGGGACGCAGATTATCGGGGCGAGCATGTTGCTGTGTGGTCTGGTGATGTTCTTTAACACCAGCCTGATCGAAATTTTTACCCGCCTGACGGATTACACCTGGGGTGTGATTTTTGGTGTGGGAGCAGCTACGGTCTGGGTAAGCTATGGCGTCGCGCAAAAGGTTTTATTGCGGCGCCTGGCCTCACAGCAGATCCTTTTTTTGCTGTACACTTTATGTACAGTTGCATTATTGCCGTTAGCAAAGCCGGGTGTCATTACCCAGCTGAGCGACTGGCAGCTGGCGTGCCTCATTTTTTGTGGGCTTAACACGCTGGTTGGTTATGGCGCGCTTGCTGAAGCAATGGCGCGCTGGCAGGCAGCACAAGTTAGCGCATTGATCACGCTGACTCCGCTGTTTACCCTGTTATTTTCAGATTTGTTATCAATGGCCTGGCCCGATGTCTTCGTCAGACCGATGCTCAACCTGTTGGGCTATCTCGGTGCGTTTGTCGTGGTTGCGGGCGCGATGTATTCCGCCATTGGTCATCGTCTTTGGGGACGTTGGCGCAAAAATGAAGCGGTCCCCGCTCAGGCGAATGAGTTACGGAGAGTAAAATGAAGTTTGTTGATGAAGCAACGATCCTGGTTGTGGCTGGTGATGGCGGCAACGGTTGCGTGAGCTTCCGCCGTGAAAAATATATTCCTCGAGGTGGCCCGGATGGCGGCGACGGTGGGGATGGTGGTGATGTGTGGCTGGAGGCGGATGAGAACCTCAACACGCTGATCGACTACCGTTTCGAAAAATCCTTCCGCGCTGAACGTGGTCAGAACGGTCAGAGCCGCGACTGTACCGGTAAACGCGGTAAAGACGTGACCATTAAAGTGCCGGTTGGTACGCGCGTGATTGACCAGGGCACCGGTGAAACCATGGGTGACATGACCAAACACGGTCAGCGCCTGATGGTTGCAAAAGGTGGATGGCACGGTCTGGGCAACAGCCGCTTCAAATCATCCGTTAACCGTACTCCGCGTCAGAAAACGATGGGTACGCCGGGCGATAAGCGCGATCTGCAGCTGGAGCTGATGCTCCTGGCAGACGTGGGCATGCTGGGTATGCCAAATGCCGGTAAATCGACCTTTATTCGCGCGGTTTCTGCGGCGAAACCAAAAGTGGCGGACTATCCGTTTACCACGCTGGTACCGAGCCTGGGTGTTGTCCGTATGGATAACGAGAAGAGCTTCGTTGTTGCTGACATCCCGGGTCTGATCGAAGGTGCAGCGGAAGGTGCCGGTCTCGGCATTCGCTTCCTGAAACACCTTGAGCGTTGCCGCGTACTGCTGCACCTCATTGATATCGATCCTATTGATGGTTCCGATCCGGTTGAAAATGCCCGGATCATCATCGGTGAGCTGGAAAAATACAGCGAAAAACTGGCGTCTAAACCGCGCTGGCTGGTCTTCAACAAGATCGACCTGATGGATAAAGCTGAAGCGGAAGCGAAAGCTAAAGCGATTGCTGAAGCGATGGGCTGGGAAGATAAATACTACCTGATCTCCGCGGCAAGCCAGGTTGGCGTGAAAGACCTCTGCTGGGATGTGATGACCTTTATCATCGAAAACCCGGTTGTTCAGGCTGAAGAAGCGAAACAGCCAGAAAAAGTCGAATTCATGTGGGATGACTACCACCGTCAGCAGCTCGAAGAGCTGGAAGCGGAAGAGGAAGACGACTGGGACGATGACTGGGATGAAGACGACGAAGAAGGTGTCGAGTTCATCTACAAGCACTGATATCTGTCTAAAGCCCCCATTCCGGGGGCTTTTTTTATTCCAGCGTTGAGGGGAGCCAGCAGCTTGCTATCAGGCCGCCTTCAGCACCGTTCTCCAGCGCCAGCTTACCGCGGTGGAGTTGCAGGATACGCTGTACGATACTCAGGCCCAGGCCGCTACCGCCGTAGCGCTGATCAAGCCGACGGAACGGCTCGGTGATCGACTGTCGATGTGCTTCATCGATGCCGGGCCCCTGATCGCTCACGCTGACCAGCGTACCTCCCGCAACCTCGGTTAGTGCCACGGTGATTGTTGTGCCTGGTGGACTATAACGTCCGGCATTTTCCAGCAGGTTACGCAGCATCAGTCGCAAAAGCACCGCGTCACCCTGCACCGTAAGGGTGCTTTTGGCCGGCCATATCACCGTATGTTCTTTGGCTTCATGCTCAAGACCAAGGGGCGTGATGATCGTGTCCGTCCAGTTGATGGTCTCATAGTGACCGCTCGCCATCGCCTGTCCGGCACGGGCCAGCATCAGCAGTTGTTCAACGGTATGCATGAGCTGATCGATACGGCTGATTAACGTTGTCGCCTGCGGAGAGCCTGACTGCGCCATTAACTCCAGATGAAGCCGGATCCCGGCCAGTGGCGTTCGCAGTTCGTGGGCGGCGTCTGCGGTGAAGAGACGCTCCTGCTGAATGGTACTGTCCAGCCTGGCGAGTAGCTGGTTGAGAGAGGTGGTAACGGCGCCTATTTCTTCCATGTCGGAATACATAGGCAGCGGCGTTAAGTTATCCGCCGAACGGTTAGCGAGGCTGTCGCGGAGTTTATTCAGAGGCCGGGTTATCCAGGTGACCGCCCAGAATGAAAACAGCAGAGTGAAACTGACCATCACCAGGGAAGGGACCAGAAGAGATGCAATCGCCTCGCGGATCTCTTTTTCGACATGGTTATTGCGGGCTTTTGCAGACAGCGTTTCATTCACCAGAAAGCCAATCTGCTCACGACTTTCATGCCACAACCAAATCACGCTTATCAGCTGGAAAAATAACAGAATGACCGCCAGCAACACCATTAATCGCCGACGCATGCTGTTCATTTCTGGCTCTCCAGACGATAGCCAACGCCGCGGACGGTTTTTATCCTGTCTTTGCCAAGCTTGCGACGCAGGTTATGGATGTGGACTTCCAGGGTGTTAGAGCCGGGATCGTCCTGCCAGGAGTAAATGTCCTGTTGCAGCGTTTCACGGTGCACCGTTTGCCCGCTGCGCATAATCAGGCGGGTCAGGAGGGCGAACTCTTTTGGGGTCACTTCAACGGGCTGGGACTGACGCAGTACCTGCTGGGTTTGCAGATTGAGCGTGATGTCGCCGTCCGTCAGCAGATTATCGCTGTGCCCCTGATAGCGCCGGATAAGCGCCCGCACGCGTGCCTGAAGTTCTGCGAGCGCAAAGGGCTTCACCAGATAGTCATCTGCGCCAGCATCGAGGCCGGTAATACGATCTTCAATCGCATCGCGTGCCGTCAGGATCAACACCGGGTTAGCGATGCCGCGCCGACGCCATTGGGTGAGCAGCGTCGCGCCGTCTTTGTCCGGCAAACCCAAATCGAGGATCACCAGACTGTACTCGCCGCTCTGGATCAGGGAATCCGCCTCTGCCGCGGTACCGGCACAATCCAGAGCATACCCTTCGTTGGCAAGCCCCAGCGCGAGTCCTTCCTGCAATAACAGATCATCTTCAACTATGAGTAGTTTCATCGCTAGTTATTCTGATAAATGTCTTTATAAAGCCTGCTTTCGAAGCGAACCAGCGGAATACGACGGTTGCGCTGATCGGTCGGTTCGACGGCATAGCCGGAAAGATACTGTACGAAGGCCATGCGTTGTCCGCTGGCGGTCGTGATGAACCCTGCAAGATTGTAAACGCCCTGCAGTGAACCTGTTTTAGCGGATACTTTGCCATCTACGCCGGCCGCGTGAAGCCCGGCGCGATACTGCAGAGAACCGTCATGCCCGGCAAGCGGCAGCATTGAAATAAAGTTTAGCTCAGAGTCATGTTGTGCAATGTACTGAAGCACTTGCATCATGGTTGCCGGTGCGATCAAATTATGACGCGATAATCCGGAACCATCGACAGCAATGGTATTACCCAGATCGATTCCCGCCTGTTGGCGCAGGATCTGGCGCACAGCGTCTGAGCCCGCGCGCCAGGTTCCCGGCACGCCAAAACGCGCGTGGCCGATCATGCGGAACACCGTATCAGCAATCATGTTGTCAGACTTTTTCAACATAATTCGCAGCAAATCGTGCAGCGGAGGCGACTGTTTGCTGGCGATGACCGTTCCGGGCTGGTTGACCTGCGTCTGGCGGAGCAGCGTACCGGAGTAGCTAATGCCTGCCTGCTTCAGTTCATCCTTCAGAATGGCGCCCGCGTAGCTCGCGCCATCTTGTATCGCAAAGGCCAGCGGCAGGGGATCGGCGCGTTGGGTCAGACAGCCGGTGAGCGTGAAACGGTTAAGATCGCCAGGCACCACGTCCAGTTCGCAATACTGGGCATCCGGGGAGCCTTTGGCCAGCGTACGCACCTGGCTAAACATGGTCACCGGGTAGTAGGATGCCACGCGGATAAACGCTAAATCATCCGGTTTGGGCGCGCTGTAAAGGGAAATTGAAAAGCAGTTGCGGTCAACAATCGCGGCGGCGGGTGGTGCGCTAAAGCATTGCGTCATGTCGTTCCACGGCCAGCCTGGCGCTTTATCATGGCTGGCAAAAATCGAGGTGTCGATCAGCACGTTACCCTCGATTTTCGTCACACCGGATTTTTTCAGCACCGCCACCATATTGCGGATATCCTGGCGCTTAAAGGTCGGATCGCCGCCAAAACGGGCAATAAGATCGCCCTTCAGTACACCGCCCTCAATGTTGCCTTTGCTCTCAAGCGTGGTGGTAAAACGAAAGTCAGGGCCGAGCTGAAGCAGCGCGGCGAGGGCCGTGATCACCTTTTGGGTACTGGCAGGCAGCGCCATCTGTTGACTGTGATAGTCAATCTCTGGCGTCTGCGCCCCGACCTTTTGCACCATCAATGCAAGGTTAGCACCTGCGGGTAGCTGATTAATGTACTCATCAACATTCGCGGCCTGAACGCTGAACGCTATACTGGTAGTCAATCCGATGATAAATCTGGAAAATCGCATAATCTCGCGCTAACAACCCGAAAACAAACCGTCATACTACGGTGCATAGCACTGCAAAGTAAACGATGACCCATAGTGAACTTCGCGGTAAAATGCGTATCAAATTGAAAAATTGCTGCTGACCTGGGGCGTTGCTCCCGGGTCGGTTTTCTTTTTGCTTCTTGCCCGCTTAGGGGGGCAGGGGCAGGGAACACTGCTCCCAACAGGAATGTTTAAGAGGTATAACAAATGCAAGCTATTCCGATGACCTTACGTGGTGCCGAAAAACTGCGCGAAGAGCTGGATTTCCTGAAATCCGTTCGTCGCCCTGAAATTATCGCCGCTATCGCGGATGCGCGTGAGCATGGCGACCTGAAGGAGAACGCTGAATACCACGCGGCGCGTGAGCAGCAGGGCTTCTGTGAAGGACGTATCAAAGATATCGAAGCAAAACTGTCCAATGCGCAGGTTATCGATATCACCAAGATGCCTAACAATGGGCGTGTGATCTTTGGTTCAACCGTGACCGTGCTGAACCTGGACAACGACGAAGAGCAGACCTATCGCATCGTGGGTGATGATGAAGCAGACTTCAAACAGAACCTGATTTCCGTGAACTCTCCGATTGCTCGCGGCCTGATTGGCAAAGAGCAGGATGATGTTGTTACCATTCGCACGCCTGGCGGTGAAGTGGAATACGAAATTATCAAGGTTGAATACCTGTAATTCGCATCTCTGGTAAGATGTTGATACATTGTAAAGAAAAGAAAAAGGCCGCATAGCGGCCTTTTATCAACTCAAGGAGCATGGCATTTTGCTCGCCTGCTGACAGAAATCCCTCGTTTCACACAGAAAATGTGTTTGATTCAGGATATCCTTAGCGTGGCAGCGAGATTTTACGCTCTTTAGATGGGCGGTAGAGCACCAGCGTTTTACCGATGACCTGTACATTACAGGCGCCGGTTTCGCGCACGATGGCTTCCACGATCAGGTTTTTAGTGTCTCTGTCTTCAGAGGCGATTTTCACCTTGATCAGCTCGTGGTGTTCCAGCGCTTGTTCAATCTCGGCAAGCACCCCTTCGGTCAAACCATTGTTGCCAAGCATCACTACAGGCTTGAGCGGATGTGCCAGACCTTTAAGGTGCTGTTTTTGTTTAGTACTCAGATTCATCGTATATTTTTGCTTACGTTGGGATTGAAAACGGTTCATTCTACCGCCATCTCCCTTATATCGCCAAATAGCTGCGTAGAAATTTACGTCACAGGCAAGTAACGATGAACCAGGACGGAAATGTTAAATGACAGGTAAAAAGCGTTCTGCCAGCTCCAGCCGCTGGCTTCAGGAACACTTTAGCGATAAATATGTTCAACAGGCGCAGAAAAAGGGGTTGCGTTCCCGTGCCTGGTTTAAACTTGATGAAATACAGCAAAGTGACAAACTTTTTAAGCCGGGGATGACGGTTGTTGACCTCGGTGCGGCACCTGGCGGATGGTCCCAGTATGCGGTAACGCAGATCGGCGGAACGGGCCGAATCATCGCGTGCGATCTTTTACCAATGGATCCTATCGTCGGTGTCGACTTCCTTCAGGGCGACTTTCGTGATGAATTAGTGCTTAAAGCGTTACTTGATCGTGTAGGTGACAGTAAGGTCCAGGTTGTCATGTCAGATATGGCACCAAATATGTGTGGAACACCGGCGGTGGATATCCCCCGCGCCATGTATCTGGTGGAGCTAGCGTTAGAAATGTGTCGTGATGTACTAGCGCCTGGTGGTAGTTTTGTTGTGAAGGTGTTTCAGGGCGAAGGTTTCGAGGAGTATCTTAAGGAAATTCGCTCCCTGTTTGCGAAGGTCAAAGTTCGTAAGCCGGACTCTTCCCGGGCCCGTTCCCGCGAAGTGTATATTGTAGCGACCGGGCGAAAATGATAACCGGTAGATTTCAGGCGAAAGTTTGAATGAAACTGGATATAGAGTATCCTGACGCTGTTTTTAACACAGTTGTAATATGAGGTTAATCCCTTGAGTGACATGGCGAAAAACCTAATACTCTGGCTGGTCATTGCCGTTGTGCTGATGTCAGTATTCCAGAGCTTTGGGCCCAGCGAGTCGAATGGCCGCAAGGTGGATTATTCTACCTTCCTGCAGGAGGTCAATCAGGACCAGGTTCGCGAAGCGCGTATCAACGGACGTGAGATCAACGTTACCAAGAAAGATAGTAACCGTTACACGACTTACATCCCGGTGAACGATCCTAAGCTGCTTGATAACCTTCTGACCAAAAACGTCAAAGTGGTAGGCGAGCCGCCAGAAGAACCAAGCCTGTTGGCTTCAATCTTCATTTCCTGGTTCCCGATGCTGCTTCTCATCGGCGTCTGGATCTTCTTTATGCGCCAGATGCAGGGCGGCGGTGGCAAAGGTGCCATGTCGTTCGGTAAGAGCAAGGCGCGTATGCTGACGGAAGACCAGATTAAGACTACGTTCGCTGACGTTGCAGGTTGTGACGAAGCGAAAGAAGAAGTCGGTGAACTGGTTGAATACCTGCGCGAGCCGAGCCGTTTCCAGAAACTGGGCGGTAAGATCCCGAAAGGCGTGCTGATGGTCGGCCCTCCGGGTACCGGTAAAACCCTGCTGGCGAAAGCTATCGCAGGTGAAGCGAAGGTGCCGTTCTTTACTATTTCAGGTTCTGACTTCGTCGAAATGTTCGTGGGTGTCGGTGCATCTCGTGTGCGTGACATGTTCGAGCAGGCTAAGAAGGCAGCACCATGCATTATCTTCATCGATGAAATCGACGCCGTAGGCCGCCAGCGTGGCGCGGGCCTGGGCGGTGGTCACGATGAACGTGAACAGACCCTGAACCAGATGCTGGTTGAGATGGACGGCTTCGAAGGTAACGAAGGTATTATCGTTATCGCCGCAACTAACCGTCCGGACGTACTTGACCCGGCGCTGCTGCGTCCAGGCCGTTTCGACCGTCAGGTTGTGGTCGGTCTGCCAGATGTTCGTGGTCGTGAACAGATTCTGAAAGTGCACATGCGTCGCGTACCGCTGGCGCCAGATATCGACGCGGCAATTATTGCGCGTGGTACCCCGGGCTTCTCCGGTGCGGATCTGGCTAACCTGGTCAACGAAGCTGCTCTGTTCGCCGCTCGCGGTAACAAGCGCGTGGTGTCCATGGTGGAGTTCGAGAAAGCGAAAGACAAAATCATGATGGGTGCGGAACGTCGCTCCATGGTGATGACGGAAGCGCAGAAAGAGTCCACGGCATATCACGAAGCCGGTCACGCGATTATCGGCCGCCTGGTACCGGAGCACGATCCGGTACACAAAGTGACGATTATTCCGCGCGGTCGTGCGCTGGGTGTGACCTTCTTCCTGCCTGAAGGCGACGCGATCAGCGCCAGCCGTCAGAAACTGGAAAGCCAGATTTCAACCCTGTACGGTGGTCGTCTGGCGGAAGAGATCATTTACGGGCCGGAACATGTTTCTACCGGTGCGTCGAACGACATTAAAGTGGCGACAAACCTGGCACGTAACATGGTCACTCAGTGGGGCTTCTCCGACAAACTCGGTCCGCTGCTTTATGCAGAGGAAGAGGGTGAAGTATTCCTGGGCCGCTCCGTGGCAAAAGCGAAACATATGTCCGATGAGACGGCTCGTATCATCGACCAGGAAGTGAAAGCGCTGATTGAACGTAACTACGGTCGCGCGCGTCAGATCCTGAACGACAATATGGACATCCTGCATTCGATGAAAGATGCGCTCATGAAATATGAGACCATCGATGCACCGCAGATTGACGACCTGATGGCTCGCCGCGAAGTGCGTCCGCCAGCAGGCTGGGAAGACCCAGGTGCTTCCAACAATTCTGACAACAATGGCACCCCGCGTGCGCCGCGTCCGGTCGATGAACCGCGTACGCCGAACCCGGGCAACACCATGTCAGAACAGTTGGGCGACAAGTAAGTCACTGCTGTTGAAGCGTTTGTCTGTATCTCAAACCCTGGAGCTTGCTCCGGGGTTTTTCTTTTTCATTTAACCATATTGATACCAGGGATTTAGCCATGAAACTCTTCGCCCAGGACTCGCATCTCGATCTCTCACATCCTCATGTGATGGGTATCCTGAATGTTACCCCTGACTCCTTCTCTGACGGCGGCACGCACAACACGCTTATCGACGCGGTTAAGCACGCGAATTTAATGATCAACGCGGGTGCTACCATCATTGATGTCGGCGGTGAATCGACGCGCCCAGGGGCAGCGGATGTGTCGGTGGAAGAAGAGCTGGCGCGCGTGGTGCCGGTCGTTGAGGCAATCGCACAACGTTTTGAGGTATGGATCTCCGTCGATACTTCCAAACCAGAAGTGATTCGTGAAGTGGCGAGAGTGGGTGCTCACATTATTAATGATATCCGCTCGCTGACTGAACCCGGTGCAATCGAAGCCGCTGCTGAGACAGGGTTGCCTGTGTGCCTGATGCACATGCAGGGGCAGCCGAAAACCATGCAGGAGGCGCCGAAGTATGACGATGTCTTTGCTGATGTGAATCGCTTCTTTATTGAGCATATTGAACGCTGTGAGCGTGCAGGCATCCCAAAAGAGAAATTGCTGCTCGACCCGGGGTTCGGTTTCGGTAAAAATCTCTCCCACAACTATGCACTGCTTGCGCGCTTATCGGAATTCCATCACTTCGGCCTGCCGCTGCTGGTGGGGATGTCGAGAAAATCGATGATTGGCCAATTGCTTAACGTAGGGCCGAGCGAGCGCCTGAGTGGTAGTCTGGCCTGCGCGGTCATTGCGGCGATGCAAGGCGCGCATATTATCCGTGTCCATGACGTCAAAGAAACAGTAGAAGCCATGCGCGTGGTGGAAGCCACACTGGCAGCGAAGGAAAACAAACGCTATGAGTAATCGTAAATATTTTGGGACCGATGGTATCCGTGGGCGTGTCGGCGATGCGCCTATCACGCCTGATTTTGTCCTTAAGCTTGGCTGGGCTGCTGGCAAGGTACTCGCACGTCATGGCTCCCGTAAGATCATTATTGGTAAAGATACCCGTATTTCAGGTTATATGCTGGAATCGGCGCTGGAAGCCGGACTTGCAGCCGCCGGGCTGTCAGCTTCCTTTACTGGCCCAATGCCAACGCCTGCTGTTGCGTATCTGACCCGTACCTTCCGCGCGGAAGCGGGAATTGTGATTTCGGCCTCCCATAACCCGTTCTATGACAACGGCATCAAGTTCTTCTCCATTGATGGCACCAAGTTGCCGGATGAAGTGGAAGAAGCCATTGAAGCCGAAATGGAAAAAGAGATCACCTGCGTGGACTCCGCAGAGCTGGGTAAAGCAAACCGTATCGTCGATGCCGCGGGTCGCTATATTGAGTTTTGCAAAGGCACCTTCCCGAACGAACTGAGCCTTGCCCACCTTAAAATTGTGGTGGACTGCGCCAACGGTGCGACCTACCACATTGCGCCAAACGTATTCCGCGAGCTGGGCGCCAAAGTGATCACCATTGGCTGCGAGCCGGATGGTCTGAACATTAACGAGCAGGTTGGCGCGACGGACGTGCGTGCCCTGCAGGCGCGCGTGCTGGCAGAGAAGGCCGACCTGGGTATTGCGCTGGATGGCGACGGCGATCGCGTGATCATGGTCGACCACGAAGGCAACAAGGTTGATGGCGATCAGATCCTCTACATCATCGCCCGCGAAGGGCTGCGTCAGGGTCAACTGCGCGGTGGTGCCGTCGGCACGCTGATGAGCAACATGGGTCTGGAGCTGGCGCTGAAACAGCTGGGTATCCCGTTTGTTCGCGCGAAAGTGGGTGACCGTTACGTGCTGGAGAAGCTTCAGGAGAAAGGCTGGCGCATTGGCGCAGAAAACTCAGGCCACGTGATCCTGCTCGACAAAACCACCACCGGTGACGGCATCGTGGCTGCGCTTCAGGTCGTCGCAGCGATGGCCCGTAACCATATGAGCCTGCACGATCTCTGCAGCGGCATGAAAATGTTCCCGCAGATCCTGGTGAACGTGCGTTTCACGGCAGGTAAAGGCGATCCTCTGGAAAATGACAATGTGAAAGCGGTAATGGCTGACGTTGAAGCGGCGCTGGGAAGCCGTGGCCGCGTGCTGCTGCGTAAGTCCGGAACTGAACCACTGATTCGCGTTATGGTGGAAGGTGAGGATGAAGCGCAGGTGACTGAATTTGCCCACCGTATTGCTGATGCCGTTAAAGCTGCATAAACTTGCACGCTAACTGTTTAAAAAGGCGACTTTTGTCGCCTTTGTTTTAAGCAATTAATGGCTTTTTGCTGTTTTTTTCCGCAGTTGATACAATGGCTCAAAAATGCCCTTGCGAAGGCCATTCGCTTTGGTTAGTATTCACACCCGCTTCAGTGGGAAACAAAAATCCTGCTAATTGGTCGAAGCATTGGTATGCGGCAAATCCGCAAGGAACAGGTTGATTATGTACGAAGCTCTTTTAGTTATTTTCCTTATTGTAGCCATCGCTCTCGTAGCGCTGATTATGCTGCAGCAAGGTAAAGGCGCTGATATGGGAGCCTCCTTCGGAGCAGGCGCTTCCGGTACGCTGTTCGGTTCAAGTGGTTCTGCGAACTTCATGACCCGTACGACAGCGATTCTGGCTACGCTGTTCTTCATCATCAGTCTGGTGCTGGGCAATATCAACAGCAACAAGACCAGTAAAGGAAGCGAGTGGGAAAACCTGAGCGCGCCAGCGAAAACTGAGCAGACTCAGCCAGCTGCACCGGCGAAGCCAACCAGCGATATCCCGCAGTAAGTATTCCGTACCGAGGTGGTGGAATTGGTAGACACGCTACCTTGAGGTGGTAGTGCCCTAACGGGCTTGTGGGTTCGAGTCCCATCCTCGGTACCAATATATGTTC
>NZ_JTLF01000044.1:0-6162 GCF_000798855.1 Enterobacter sp. ZOR0014
GCGCTCGCGCGCAGCATCTCTCTACGGCTGGGATATTCTGCTGGCCGGCACCGCCTGGCCCGGTAGACGCATCGGCGCGGGTAACGAAGCGGTTATCCGTGAGGCGGCGCAGCAGCATGAGGTCGGCCTGCATGCCTGGGATCACCACGCCTGGCAGGCGTGGGCAGGCGTCTGGGATATCCCGCGTCTCTCCCGTGAAATTGAGCGTGGAATGCTGGAGCTGGAGGCCATCACCGGTCAGCCCGTGCGCTGTTCCGCCGTGGCAGGATGGCGTGCGGATCAACGGGTCGTAAAGGCCAAAGAAGCCTTTGCGTTTCGCTACAACAGCGATTGCCGCGGAACCGGGCCGTTTTTGCCGCTGTTAGGCGAAAATCACTACGGTACGGTGCAAATTCCGGTCACGCTTCCCACCTGGGATGAAGTGGTCGGACGCGAGGTGAAGGCGGAAGAATTTAATCGTTATATTCTGGACCGTATGCATCGCGATACGGGGACGCCGGTGTATACCATCCATGCAGAAGTAGAGGGGATTGCGTATCAGCATGATTTCGATGCGTTGCTGACCCTGGCCGCTCAGGAGGGCATTGAATTCTGCCCGTTGAGCGAGCTGCTGCCCGACGACCTCAGCACCCTGCCTGTGGGAAAAATTGTCCGTAATGAACTGGCTGGCCGGGAAGGCTGGCTTGGCCATCAACACACCGTGAGTCCGGTCCCATGAAAACAGCCCGTTATGGCTTAGCGCTTCTCGCACTGTTTATCGTTTACTACCTCATTCCTGTCGATGTCCGCCTGCTGTGGCAGCCTGACGAAACGCGCTATGCGGAAATCAGCCGCGAAATGCTGGCATCGGGTGACTGGATCGTCCCGCATTTTCTGGGGCTGCGTTACTTTGAAAAACCGATTGCTGGCTACTGGATCAACAGTCTCGGGCAACTGCTGTTCGGGCACACTAACTTTGCCGTACGCGCCGGGGCGATATTCTCCACCGGGTTAACGGCGCTGCTGGTGATCTGGATGGCCTGGCGTCTCTGGCGGGATAAGCGAGTAGCCATTTTCTCCGGCCTTATCTTCCTGACCCTGTTCCTGGTGTACGGTATCGGCACGTATGCGGTGCTGGATCCTATCATCACCCTGTGGCTGGTGGCGGCGATGTGCAGCTTCTGGCTGGCCTCGCAGGCCCAAACCGTGGCCGGAAAAGCGGGTGGCTATGTGCTGCTTGGGCTGGCCTGCGGGATGGGGGTGATGACCAAAGGCTTCCTGGCGCTGGCGGTACCGGTGATTGGCGTGCTGCCGTGGGTGATCGTCCAGAAGCGCTGGAAAGAGGTGCTGATTTTTGGCTGGCTCGCGATCCTGAGCTGCGTGCTGATTGTCCTGCCGTGGGCGCTGGCGATTGCGCATCGGGAGCCTGATTTCTGGCGTTACTTCTTCTGGGTTGAACATATTCAGCGTTTTGCCCAGAGCGACGCCCAGCATAAAGCCCCATTCTGGTATTACCTGCCGTTCCTGCTCGCGGGCAGTCTGCCGTGGCTGGCACTGCTGCCGGGCGCGTTTCGTCTCGGCTGGAATGACAGACAAAGCGCGGGGGGAGGATTCTATCTGCTGGGCTGGGTGGTGATGCCGCTGCTGTTCTTCAGCATCGCCAAAGGCAAACTGCCGACCTACATCCTGCCCTGTTTTGCCCCGCTGGCTATCCTGATGGCGCGCTATGCCTGCCTCGCGGCGGAAAAAGGTGCGAGAGCGTTGCGCATTAACGGTGGGATTAACCTGGCGTTTGGGGTGATCGGCGTGATTGTGGCGCTGGTGGTCTCGCCATGGGGGCTGGCTAAGCATCCGGTCTGGACGCCGGTCGAACTGTACAAAGTGTTCTGTGCAGTGGTGGCGTTCCTCCTCTGGGCCGCGGTGGGCTGGTTTACGTTCAGACAGAGTCAGCAGCGCTGGTGGCTGGCAGCCTTGTGTCCTGCAGGCCTGGCATTGCTGATTGGTTTTGCCATTCCTAACCTGGTGGTGGATTCCAAACAGCCGCAGTCGCTGGTCGATACCGTGCGCGAGCCGCTTCAGGAAAGCCGATTTGTGCTGGCCAATAACGTTGGCGTGGCCGCGGGTCTGGCGTGGGAGCTGAAGCGTAATGACATTACGCTGTTTGGTCAGAGCGGCGAACTGCGTTACGGGCTGGATTATCCCGATGTGAAAGATCGTTACGTCGACAAAGATGACTTCGCGCAGTGGCTGGCGACGCATCGTCAGCAGGGGCGTGTGTCGCTGGTGGTTCTGCTGTCAAAGCGTGACGATATCTCACGGGCGAATTTACCGCAGCCGGACAATCTCTATATCCAGGGACGGTTTGCCTTGCTGGAGTATCTGCCGAAGTGATGACCTGGACCTGGCTGGTACTGGCAAGCTTGCTCAGCTGCGCGGGGCAGTTATGCCAGAAACAGGCCACCCGTCCGGCGAAAGCCGGGCGGCGCGGCGCGCACATTATGTTGTGGCTTGGTCTGGCAGGGCTGGCGCTGGGTAGCGGAATGCTGGTCTGGCTGGTGGTGCTGCAACGCCTGCCTGTTGGCGTCGCCTATCCTATGCTGAGCCTCAACTTTGTCTGGGTAACGCTGGCGGCAAAAGTATTCTGGCGCGAACACGTTGCTGCGCACCACTGGCTGGGGGTCGGGTTTATCATCATTGGGATTATCGTGCTGGGAGGAAGCCTGTGAAAGGCGCATTCTGGGCGTTATGCAGCGTGCTGTTAGTCAGCGCCGCACAGCTTTTGCTGCGCGATGCCATGCAGGCACTGCCGCCGGTCAGCGATGTTCTGGCGCTTATCTCCGCGCTGTGGCACTTCTCATCCGGCACGGGCGCGCTGCTGCTGGGGTTGATGGGGTATGTGGCCTCTATGGGCTGCTGGTATCTGGCGCTGCATCGCATGGCGCTCAGCAAAGCATATGCCTTGCTGAGCCTCAGTTATATTCTGGTGTGGGCCGCGGCAATCGTCCTGCCCGGCTGGGGGGAACACTTCTCCTGGCACGGGCTGGTGGGCGTCGGGTTTATTATGCTGGGTGTATTAACGATTTTTAGGCCAGCACGTCGTCAGCAGAATGGATCAGGCCGGCGCTGAGTTCGAAGGGTGTTGCGGTACAGACCGCAAGGCTCAGCGAGTCTATGCGGCAGTGGCTGACTGAATGAAACGCGCTGGCGGTACTGTCAATGCTAACCATTTGCCAGGCGTGACCGCCGCACTGTTTAACGATCGCTTCCTTTCGCGTCCAGATACGCCAGAATGCCGTAAGCTGGCGCTCTGGCGTTTCCTTTTCCAGCTCTTCATGCTCGGCGCCGCTGAAGACGGCATTGGCGAGCGTGCGCCAGTTATCCTGCGGGCGAATACGTTCCAGGGAACAGCCCACGTCACCTTCGTCACTGATAATTAACGCAATCTCATCTCCCGAGTGGCTAAGGCTGAACCACAGCGGATAGTCGCCGGCAAAAAGGGGTTTCCCCTGTTCGTTGTGGATAATCTCCGGGAGTGGCGTCGGCGCCAACAGACGCGAAAGCAACCCGCGTCCAGCGAGCCAGCGCGCGCGATGGGCGCCTTCGGGCGCGTGTCGGGAGAGCGCTTGAGCCCAGCGGTTGGTGCTCAGCGAGGAGATTTTTCCCAGAAAAACCTGGTACATATAACGTCTGGCCTTCAGTCAAACAGAGAGTCGCAAAGTTGCGCGGCGAAACCATTACTATAATCTATTGTCCCCGATAATGGCTAACCCGACCAGCGGCTTAGCCCGGCAACCGGCTTTTGGGTCGTCCCGGCCCCAGCAGGATCGCCAGCTTGCTGCCCCCTTTGGTAGTCTCCATCCAGATTTTACATACGCTGGTCAGCGGAACCGACAGCAGCATCCCAACCGGGCCCAGCAGCCATCCCCAAATCAGTAAGGATAAAAATACCACCAGCGTCGACATGCCCAGCCTGTGCCCCATCATGCGCGGCTCGAGAATATTCCCCAGCACCATATGCACAACGAGGAACAGCGCGCCGACCAGCATACATTCATAAAATCCATTAAACAGAAACGCCTGAATCATCGGCGGCACGGCGGAGAGCACGGCGCCAATGTTGGGAACGTAGTTCAGCAGAAATGCCAGCACCCCCCACATCAGGGCGAACTGGACGCCCATCAGCATCAGTCCCAGCCAGACAATGATCCCGGTCCATACGCTCAACAGCGTTTTCAGCGCCAGATATTTGGACACGCCCTTCAGCGCGCGGTGTAAACCGGCAATATGGATTTGCGGGTTATTTAATGCAAAACGCAGCTTGTAGGGCACATGACGGACTTCGAACAGCATGAACACCACCGTCATGACCAGCAGCAAAATGCTGGCCATCGCGCCGGAAAGACCGGTCATCAGCGTGGTGGCGTAGGTCATGACTTTCTCTGAATCCATCCTGCGCAGCATCCGTTCTGGCGAGATATGCAGATTAAGAAAGGGCATCATCTCCTGCAGGGCGATGATTTTGCGCGTCAGCTCTTTATTGTACTGCGGCAGCATGGTGGAGAATTCGCTCAGCGATGCGGCCAGTACGCCGAAGAGTGCCGTCAGGCCAATCAGCATTACAATCACCACAATAGTGATGGCCACCGGGCGGCTAACGCCCCGGCGTAAAAACCAGGTCACCAGCGGATTGAGAACAATGGCAAAAAAGAGTGCCAGCAGAAGCTGGACGATAATGTCAGCGGCAGCATGAATACCCGCGAGGATAACCACCAGACAGGCGAGTTTTAATAAAATGTGGAGTCCTGCTTTATCGGGCTGGGGGGAGATCATGCGCGTTCCTTAGTAAGATGACGCATTAAGTGTAGTGCCTGGCTTCCGCTTCGTCTGGCACCGATAATCTGAAAGTCGGGGCTGATTTTCTGATGGCGTCGTGGTAATAGTGAAACACTGTTGCAAAAAATTCAGGTCTAACTCCATGCCCGAACCTGCCGCTGAACCGGCGCTGAGCGGATTGCGCCTCAATCTGCGTATTGTTTCCGTCGTCATTTTCAACTTTGCCAGTTATCTGACCATTGGTCTGCCGCTGGCGGTCTTGCCGGGCTATGTCCATGACGTAATGGGGTTTAGCGCATTCTGGGCGGGGCTGGTGATTAGCCTGCAGTATTTCGCCACGCTGTTAAGCCGGCCGCATGCCGGGCGCTACGCGGACATGTTCGGACCAAAAAGCATCGTCGTGGTGGGGTTGTGCGGCTGTTTCCTCAGTGGCCTGAGCTACCTGCTGGCGGCCACAACCAGCGCCTGGCCGCTGGTCAGTCTGACGCTCCTCTGCCTGGGCCGCGTCATCCTCGGTATTGGGCAAAGTCTGGCGGGAACCGGCTCCACGCTGTGGGGCGTGGGCGTTGTCGGCGCATCACATATTGGCCGGGTGATCTCCTGGAACGGAATTGTCACCTACGGCGCGATGGCGCTTGGTGCACCGCTCGGCGTGGCCTGTTATGCCTTTGGCGGGCTCTATGGGCTCGCCATCACCATTATGGTGGTCGCGCTTCTGGCGATTCTGTTTGCCCTGCCGCGCCCGAAAGTAAAGGCCAGCAAGGGCAAGCCACTGCCGTTTCGGGCTGTGCTGGGCCGTGTATGGCCGTACGGTATGGCACTGGCCCTGGCGACGACCGGCTTCGGCGTCATTGCGACCTTCATTACCCTGTTCTATGACG
Organism: Enterobacter sp. ZOR0014; assembly: GCF_000798855.1. NCBI lineage: Bacteria > Pseudomonadati > Pseudomonadota > Gammaproteobacteria > Enterobacterales > Enterobacteriaceae > Enterobacter > Enterobacter sp. ZOR0014. Next base: position 5,694 of record NZ_JTLF01000044.1, read on the forward strand.
CCAAAGGCTGGGAGGGCGCGGCCTTTGCGTTAACCCTCTTTAGCGTGGCGTTTGTTGGCGCGCGCCTGCTTTTCCCGAACGGCATCAACCGTCTGGGTGGGCTGAATGTGGCGATGATCTGCTTTGCGGTCGAGATAGTCGGGCTGCTGTTGACCGGTATCGCCAGTGCACCCTGGATGGCGAAAATGGGCGTCTTCCTTGCGGGGGCCGGTTTCTCGCTGGTCTTCCCGGCGCTGGGCGTGGTGGCGGTGAAAGCAGTGCCGCAGCAGAACCAGGGAGCGGCGCTGGCGACCTATACGGTATTTATGGATATGTCGTTAGGCATTACCGGGCCGCTGGCGGGGCTGGTGATGGCCTGGGCAGGGGTACCGGTGATTTATCTTGCCGCAGCGGGTCTGGTGATAATTGCCTTGTTACTGACGTGGCGGCTAAAAAAATGGCCCCCGGTGCAAGCACCGGAGGCCACGTC
>NZ_JTLF01000154.1:0-23874 GCF_000798855.1 Enterobacter sp. ZOR0014
ACGCGAATTAAAACAGAGTTATACCTCGGGAGGTCAACATGGCTGACTTTACATTGTCGAAACCGATTTTTGGCGGCAAACCAAAAACCTCTACGGCGGGTAATATCGCGTATGCCTTGTTTGTCCTTTTCTGCTTCTGGGCAGGCTCCCAGCTGCTCAATATGCTGGTCCATGCGCCAGGTGTTTATGAACACCTGATGCAGGTGCAGGATAACGGGCGTCCGCGAGTGGAGATTGGCTTTGGCGTGAGCACGCTGTTCGGTCTCGTTCCTTTCCTCGCGGGGTGTATGATTTTAGGCGTTGTCGCGTTAGTCCTGCGCTTTCGTCGTCGCCATTAAAGCCCCATACAGCGAGCCCGGCGATCGTCCACGCGCTTCGCAAACCAGGCGGTGGTCAGGTTACGTGTGATCTTCGGGCTTTCCAGCTGAATACCCGGCAGGATAGCCCTCGGTAACGTTTTCCCACTCTTCTGCTCCGCAAGGGCAAACACCTTCTTGTAGAGATCCGTTTTCTCGAATGCCAGGCTATCGCCTTTTTCAAGCTGACGGCGGATATCGCTGTTGCTCATATCAAGCGCTGTCGATAATGTTCGTACCGCGCTTTCGGTGCCTCCCGCCTCGCTGCTGCCGTAGGCGATGAGATCGCCGTCCAGCGCCAGCTTGACGCCGCTTGCGCGGCTAAGCGCACTTTGAAACGCCGCGTTACGGCTGGCATACCAGCCCGCATTAAAGTCTGCGAAGCGGTACAGCGGCGCGTTGTAATTCGCCGGATAGTTCAGCAGATGATACGTGCCGAACCACAGTCCGCCGCGCAGTGAGAAGACCTCCTGGCGCACCGTACCGTCAATTTTCCATGGATAGCCGTCGGTATGCTTCTCGGCAAACGCGATGCTCACCTGCATTGGTCCGCCGGTGTGAACCGGGTTGAGCGAGCCAAACAGTTTCTGCCCCATTGGCACCATGTTGATGAAATCATCAAAAATGGCGCTGAGCTGTTTTTCGGTTTTCACCGTGTCCAGCCGGTCGCTGTAGCTTTTACCGTTCGGCGAGGTGATTTTCAGTGCGGTATGCACGAGGAACACCGGGATATGCATCGATTCCGCGCGGCGGTCGATCTCTTTCCAGGCAATTTTATTCAGACCCGGCACCACCGGGTCTGACTGGTACATGGACTCCTGCTGCGCCACCGCCAGCACCGAGCAGATATTTTCCTCGGTCGGGGCAATCTTCTGGCTTTCAAAGGTTTTAGCCAGCGCATCTGCCCACGCATTGCGATCCTTCACGCTGGCGGGCATTTTTTGCCGCACAACGCTTGCCACATCCACGGGCTTTTCACCCTTTTTGAGCGGGGCTGCCCCTTTTTCGGCACAGCCCGCCAGCACCAGAGCGGCCAGTAAGGACAGCGATAACGCGCGCGGTACGGCAAAAGACATAGCAACTCCCTGTATTAGCTAAAGGTATTGGTCACTTCCTGCAGGTCACGATCGTCCAGCTCACGCTCAAAGCTGCGCAGACGTTTGTAGATGGACATCAACTCCACCAGCGTGGTCCAGGAGCTGATCAGATACTGGAACGACCCGCGCACCTGACCGAAAACATTGGTGATCTGCGTCATCAGACCGAGCGTAATCGTACCCGCAACGATCGACGGAAACAGCAGGAACAAGCCGAAAACGTTATCCACCTGCAGATACAAAATGCGCGCAATGTTGAAATACATATAGTGGAAGTAAAGGCGGAAGTAGTTACGACGCACGGCACCAAACAGCTCACGGACGGTCGGCGGCGACGCGCGGCTGGCGTCATCTTCCCCGTAAACCAGCTCTTTACGATACGCTGCTTCGACGCGCTGATTTTTAAACTCCAGACCCGGCAGCTTGATCCCCACCACCGCCAGCAGGCCCGTGCCCATCAGCGACCAGACAATCGCAGCAATCACCAGACCATACGGCAGATGGCCGACAATCGGCAGCTCCGGCACATGCGCAGAGAGCGTCACCAGTACCGGCAGGAAAGCAATCAGCGTCATGATGGCGTTGATGAAACTGACGCCCATATCTTCAAGGGTGGAGGCAAAACGCATGGTGTCTTCCTGCACACGCTGCGCGGCACCTTCGATATGACGCAGATGCTGCCAGTGCGCCATGTAATGTTCGTTCATCGCGGTACGCCAGCGGAAAACATAGTGGCTGACGAAGAAATTGTTCATAACACCAATGATCACCGCAATAAGCGCGATACCGAGGAAGACGCCGACTTCATGGTAGAACTGATTAATGGTGACCTTGTGCGGCGAACTCAGCGCGGTCTGAATAAGATCGTAGAACGGTGCATACCAGGCGTTTACCGCCACCCCCACTTCCACCAGGAACCACGTCACAAAGATGATCAGCGAGGTACCGAGAATCGACCAGTACTGCCAGCGGTGCGGAGAATAGACAAACCAGAACAGCGCAAACAGCCCTACGCACAGCATGTAGTAGGCGTAAAACAGCAGATAGCTCAGTGACCAGAAGCGCGCTGCGCTAATCGGCACGTCGCCTGTCGCCCCAACTATGCGTGCCAGCCATGCACCGCCGCCCGCCTGCCAGAAAACGACCGCGATCAATGCCCAAATAAATGCCGACAGGAAAAATGGCCCCGGCTTTGGGAAAAAAGACTTAAACATGATGCTTCCTTCTTGTTGTTATGGTTGTTGCTGTGCTCAACACATGACCAAACGAATACCCTGCCCGGGCCGGGAGACCGGCTCGGGCAAAAAGGTCAGACCCGAGGGTTGATTATTAGTTCGCTTTCCAGTTTTCGAGAATTGTTTCGGTGCGTTTCACCGCGGGAGGGTTCATCGGCGCAATGAAGTTACGCCAGACGTCATTATGGTGGTTAATCAGAATCTGTGCTTCAGCCGCCGGGCGATTCGCGGTGGTATGAGCATCCTCAGCCACGGTAATGTGGTAGCCCCGACTGACGCCGTTTTTAATTGTCGCATCCACGCAGTAATCCGTGGCGCAGCCGCAGATGACAAACTCACGAATTCCGTGTTCACGTAACAGCGCTTCAAGCGATGTGTTGTAAAAAGAATCACAGGCGGTCTTGGTAACGTAAAGCGCATCAGCCGGTTGATGGAGTTCAGGCAGCAGCGCAAACCCTTCACTTCCTTCTTCCAGCCCCCCGGCCTCGGTATGCTGAATAAAAATGACGGTGTCGGCCGCCTGCGTAAGCTGGTTGATCAGAGAGACACACTTTTCGCGCTGATGACGAGGGGTTTCAAATACCCCGTTTTGCATATCAACCACCATGACCACACGCTTTTCAGACATACCGTTCTCCGTAAGATTGAGTAATACTGGTGCCTATCATAAGCCCGATGCCAGAAAATGGGAGAGCGCTCGCAAGTAAATTATTCATATTTACCCATGGTTACGTTTTTCTGGCTATCGTTATGCTATTCCGGGCATTGCACGGTAGAGATTAGTAGTATAAATACCCATTACTTTCTTCATTCACTTCATGGATGCTTTTCGTTGAAACGTTGTCTGCTCTCTTTTGCCGCGCTGTGTGCGGTGAGCTTCTCCACCGTCCAGGCGGCCCAACCGCTGACGGCGCCCGTTTTGGCTTCAGACATTGCCGATCGCTACGCGAACCTGATCTATTACGGCAGCGGCGCAACCGGGATGGCAATGGTGGTTATTGATGGCAACCAGCGCGTATTCCGCAGCTTCGGTGAAACGCGCCCAGGCAATAACGTTCACCCGCAGCTGGATTCCGTCGTTCGCATCGCGTCCTTAACCAAGCTAATGACCAGCGAAATGCTGGTGAAACTGCTCGACCAGGGCGTGGTGAAGCTCGACGATCCGCTCAGCAAATACGCCCCACCGGGTGCACGAGTGCCGACGTATCAGGGAACGCCCATTCGCCTTGTGAACCTCGCGACGCACACCAGCGCGCTACCGCGTGAGCAGCCTGGCGGGGCGGCGCACCGCGACGTGTTTGTCTGGCCCACCCGCGAGCAGCGCTGGAACTACCTGAGCACCGCCACGCTGAAGGCGGCCCCGGGTTCGCAGGCCTCTTACTCCAATCTGGCGTTCGACCTGCTGGCGGATGCCCTCTCAGCGGCTGCGGGCAAACCCTACACGCAGCTGTTTGAAGAGCAGATAACCCGTCCGCTGGGGATGAAAGACACCACCTTTACCCCTTCTCCGGACCAGTGCCGTCGCCTGATGGTGGCAGAGAAAGGTGCAAGCCCGTGTAACAACACGCTGGCGGCAGTGGGGAGCGGCGGGGTCTATTCCACCCCAGGCGACATGATGCGCTGGATGCAGCAGTTCCTCTCATCGGATTTCTACTCGCGCAGCAGCCAGGCCGACCGTATGCAGACCCTGATTTATCAGCGAACTCAGCTGCACCGTGTGGTCGGAATGGACGTACCGGGTAAAGCCGATGCGCTCGGCCTGGGCTGGGTCTATATGGCACCAAAAAATGGCCGTCCGGGTATTATTCAGAAAACCGGCGGCGGCGGCGGGTTCATTACCTATATGGCGATGATCCCGCAGTCCAACGTGGGCGCATTTGTGGTGGTCACCCGCTCCCCGCATACGCGCTTCGTTAATATGAGTGATGGCATTAATAACCTGGTGGCTGAACTGAGCGCCAATAAAGCCCAGGTGCTGACCGCGTCTAACTGATCTTAATATTCCGTGGGCAAGCGGTTGATGCTGACCAGCTTGCCCCGGCTCATATTAATGTAGTTTCCCTGCCGCAGCGCAGCGAGAACCTCTGCAACAACCGAGCGCGAAATACGGGTGCTTTGTTGAATATGATTCATCACACCAATTTTCGAGCGCAACGTTTCATCCCACTCCGCCATATTCAGCAACATGGCGCGGATCTGGTGATAAGAATTATTTCCCACCAGCTGCATGTCGCGTTTCGCAAGAATGTAATTTATCCATGATAACCAGGTGAAGGCCTCTTTCCAGAGCGCATTCTGTTGTATGAGCTGACGGGTGGTTTCCGTGGATAAATAAAAACCCGTACAGGGTGTTTTGGCGATAACTTTGTATTCGTGACAGTGTTTAATCATCACGGTGGATAGCCCAAAAATAAATGGCGCTTTCGCGATCCCCAACAGCAATTCATCTGGATAACGATAGATTTCGATTATACCGGTCTGTAATACGACCGTGCGTGACTCATTGCACTCGTGAGAAGTAATGATTTGTTGTGGAGCACATTGAAACGTACTACTGGCTGCTATCAGACACTGTTCGAGCCGGCTTAATTCAGAAAGCGGTTTCGCATTAACGTTCATGCAGACCTCAAGACATCCGTATTGGTCGGTTCAATATTGTTTTTTGTTTTTATCGTAAAAAAGCGGGGGATATTCTCCCCCGCTTTCAGGTATTACCAGGTATATTTCACACCCAAATTGGCGCCCCAGTTCTGGTCAACGTCACCGCCGCCAAGATACGTGGCATCCGTGTACGCGCTGAAGTTCTTCGTGAAGCTGAACTGCGTACCCAGCCCTACACGCACCGCAGAGCCTTTAACGCCGTTGTCGATGCTGTCGTCGTTGATATCCGCAGTGTTATCAGCATCATCATAGACATAGGCCAGCTTGAAGTAAGGCGTCAGCGCCTGCTCGCCACCGTAGTTGAAGGTATAACCCGCATCCAGGCCGAGTTCATAGCGCAGGCTATCGTAAGATTGCCCATCAACGCGCATGTCATTACTCAGGCGATAATCATCCCCGGACTGGAACAGACCGGATACCGCCGCGTAAGGGGTTACGTAGCCAGACAGGTTTGGTTTCCAGTCATAGCCCAGCTTCATGCCAAAGCCAACCGCATCGGTGGTCGTGTCACCGTCAACGTATTGACCGTTGCTCATGGTAGCTGAAAGGTCGTTGTTAAAGCGGGTGTAGCTCAGGGAGCTGTCGAGGAACATATCGTTCGCAAACTTCGCAGAGGCATAGATCATTGCCGTCTGGCTGTCCTGATCGACCTGACCGGTACGATCGCTGATATCCCCCTTCGCGAAGCCTGCTGCACCGCCGACGATCCACTTCGCATTGTTACCGTCAATCTGGGTGTCCAGACCGACCATAATGCCGCTCACGTCCTGATCGTAGCTGATAACGCCATTGTCACCGTCGTAGTTGCCACCGAAGTAGCTCACCCAGGCTCCGCCATTGTCCGCCAGGCCATGACGGCTGTTGGTCAGACGCGAACCGACGGTATCCTGCTGCAGATTCCAGATATTGGTATTGGCAGAAGGAATGCTCAGCGCCATGTTGGCGTAGTCGCTCAGCGCTTTCTGCTCAAGGACAACGGTATCACCCTGCTGCTGTGCCTGATAGGTGTAAGCCCCTAAATCCGCTTTGTTTGCGGCAGTAAAGTGGGCTGCGGTATCCGGATTGTTATCATAAACACGGACGATCTCTTTGTTTTTGTAATCAGCGACAGAGCCTGCGCCGGTCGCATCATCAATGCGCACTTTATAGTTACCGGCAACGTCACCATTCACCGCCAGATGGCCGTCTGAGTTCAGTGCGACGACACCATAGTCGTAGTCCGCGCTGTAACGATCGTTAGTGATATAACGCGCGTTATTCAGATCGCTGTTCAGCACGTAATCACGGCTGGCTACGTTCAGTACGCCGCCGTCGGTCAGCACCATATTGTGCGTGTCGACCTGACCCAGACCCAGCGCCAGCTCGGCACCGTTATCGACGGTGATCGTATTCGCATACAGCGCGGCCGTCTCTTCGGTCAGAGCTGCACGGCTATCGCTGTCCAGATAGAGGCTGTCGGTCGCTACGCCGCCGCTGTCGCCAATATTCAGCGATGAAGCATTGGTTAGGGTAATGGAGTCCGCCAGCAGGCCAGCGTTTTCAACGTTGACCTGAGAGCGGTTATTCACCGCCAGCGCGTCGATGTTAGAGATCTTACGGGTATCCCACTCGGAACCGTTGTCCAGCGTTACGTTGAACAGGCCGCTCTGGTAGACCGCTTCGCCCGCTACGTGGCCGTTGCTGTCAAAGGTGGAGTCAGGCCAGATGCTATTAGGCGCCAGCGCATGCCAGTCAACGTTGCTGTAACCCAGACCGTACATCTGCGAAGTGCCAATGGCTTCAACGCTGGACTGCGCCGCACCGACCCACTTGCTGCCGTTGGTCAGCGTCACGTCCAGCCTGTCGGTGCCATCCCAGCCATTAGTGGTTGGGTTATAGACGCCATCATCGGTGGTATCGGTTGCCGGATCGCCATTTTCGTAGAAGTTGTTATCGAAGGTGCTGGCGAACAGGATGTCGCCGGTGACGGTAGAATGGTCGAACGTGGCGGTGGTCTGCATGGCGTTGTCAGATGCGCTGGCCGCAACGATCAGCGCCGCGTCATCCGCACCCGTGGCGTGGGTTTCACCGTAGTCGCTCGGCTTAGCCGTTTGACCGTAGAATCCGCTGGTACCCAGATCGCTGTAGGCGCCTGACGTCAGCACGGAGTCTTTAACCACCAGCGTATCGGTGAACACGTTTGCGCTGTTCGCCACGCCTTCAACGCCGTCATACGGAGTATTATCGAGCTCCTGATAGCCCTGCGTTAGCGTAATGCCCGCTACGTGGGAATTATTCTGGATAACAATATCAGACTCCACGTCCAGCGTAATCGCGTTACCGAGAGCGTAGGTATCCAGGTAATGGGTTTCCGATGTTTCGCCCTTCACGACGTCATAAGCGTAATGCTCGTAAGCGTCGTTGATCGTGCTGTTATCGACAGTCAGGCTAAAACGATCGAACTGAGTATGTGCGGTACCGTCGGCGTCTACGCCGTCGGCACAGTTTGCGGTCATACACTCAGAGGTAATCATACCGTTGATGGTGCTGTTAGAAATGCTGAGCGCATTAGAATGACCATTGATGCCGTCATCCAGATAATACGTCGAAATAACGCCATTCACCGTTGATTTATTGATCACCGGATAAATATCACCGTCATGGCTGGCATCAGTGTAATCCCAGTCAGCATAACCATAATACCACGGGGTTGAGGCGGCGTTATCATATCCAAATGTATTATACGTCGTACCGGAAATATCTTTTGCATTGGCCTGAGAAGCGATAGCCAGGGTACAGGCTAATGCAAGTTGAGATACAACCAGTTTCTTTTTCCATGTTTGCATTGGGTCATCCCTCCTCAGGGACGTAAGCAAGTTTGTCCGTCAAATCATTGTGCAATATTCAATTGCGGAGAGAATTATGCAGTTGCATTTAGAAAAGGTTCAATGAATGATTCCATTAAGTCCGCATACAGACAAAAAAACAGAAAAAAGGTCAACCACACAGCAGGCAATCATTATAAACATTATAAAAACAGAAAGTTGAAAATTAATTTCATAACTCACATTAATATTATTAAAATAAATAGATCATTATTTTTTATATATTCTATCTGATATAGAAATCATACTAATCATTCCCCTTTTCCTGAAAAAACAGACCGCGCGAGTGTAGAGTGAAAAAAGGTTCTTCAGCCGTCAATTTGAGAAAAGAAAAAAGCCTACTTTCGTAAAACAACGGCCTTCACTTTGAGGTACACTAGGCCTCTTTGTTCCACAAACATCAGGCATCCCATGACCGATTTAATTGCACGTCCCCGCCGTCTGCGCAAGTCACCTGCACTGCGCGCTATGTTTGAAGAGACAACCCTGACCTTAAACGATCTGGTGTTGCCGATTTTTGTTGAAGAAGAGATCGATGACTACAAAGCCATCGAAGCCATGCCGGGCGTAATGCGCATTCCGGAAAAATATCTGGCGCGCGAGATCGAGCGCATCGCCAACGCGGGGATCCGCTCGGTGATGACCTTTGGCATCTCCCATCATACCGACGCCACCGGCAGCGATGCGTGGAAAGAAGATGGCCTTGTCGCCCGTATGTCCCGCATCTGCAAAGAGACCGTGCCGGAAATGGTCGTCATGTCAGACACCTGCTTCTGCGAATACACCTCTCACGGCCACTGCGGCGTGCTGTGCGATCATGGTGTGGATAACGATGCCACCCTGCTGAATCTCGGCAAGCAGGCCGTGGTCGCGGCCGCAGCGGGTGCAGATTTCATCGCCCCCTCTGCCGCGATGGATGGACAGGTTCAGGCGATTCGTCAGGCGCTGGATGCGGCAGGCTTCACCGACACCGCCATCATGTCCTACTCCACCAAATTTGCCTCCTCCTTCTACGGCCCGTTCCGTGAAGCGGCTGGCACGGCGCTGAAGGGCGACCGTAAAACCTATCAGATGAACCCGCTGAACCGCCGGGAAGCGATTCGCGAATCCCTGCTGGATGAAGCTCAGGGCGCAGACTGCCTGATGGTCAAACCGGCTGGCGCGTATCTTGATATTCTGCGCGACATCCGCGAACGCACTGAACTGCCGCTGGGCGCTTACCAGGTGAGCGGCGAGTACGCGATGATCAAATTCGCCGCGCAGGCGGGAGCGATTGACGAAGAGAAAGTGATCCTCGAAAGCCTGGGTGCGATCAAACGTGCGGGCGCGGACCTGATCTTCAGCTACTTCGCGCTGGATCTGGCTGAGAAAAAAATCCTCCGCTAATCTTCACCAAACTGCAATACAACCGACATCTGCTCCTTCTACTGTCTTCGCAAGACGGCAGGAGGAGTAACCATGTTTAGCCTCGATAGCGTACTCGACGATCTTTGGCCTCAGGCGAGGCCTGCACCCTGGCAAAAAAGTCTGTTAAAAAGACTGTTTTACGAAGATGAATTCCAGCAGTTTGCCGCCGCGCACCACCACCTCAAAGGACTGGACATGGTGGAGCAAGTTCTGGAGCACCTTGATATTCTCTGCACCGTTTCCGCCCGCGATCTCGAACAAATCCCCGAACATGGCACGCTGGTCATTATTGCCAACCACCCGACGGGTACGCTGGACGGGCTGGCGCTGTTGTACGCCGTCTCCCGCGTACGCCGTGACGTAAAAGTCGTGACCAACCGGATGCTGACCCACCTTGAGCCTCTCAGTTCACTCTTTATCCCGGTGGACAATATGGGGGGCAGGACGGCGAAATCCTCCCTGGTGCAGATGGAACAACATCTGCAAAATGCGGGCGTCCTGATCTTCTTCCCGGCGGGAGAAGTTTCACGTCCGACGCGCAAAGGCATTCACGATAAAAAATGGCACCCGGGCTTTATCAAGCTCGCCAGCAAGCTGCGCGCGCCGCTGCTGCCGGTGCATATTCAGGCGCACAATAGTCTCCTCTTTTATGCCAGCACGCTGGTGTCGCCGACATTGTCGATGCTGCTGTTAATGCAGCAGATGTTCCGCCGCCGCCATAGCCAGCTGCCGATTAAAATCGGCCAGCAGATCGCCTGGCATCACTGGCACAGCGCCACCCTTTCGTCGCGTGAGATGGCCGAGCAGTGCCGTCAGCACGTGATGCGTCTTGGCAAGGGAATGCCTGGCGTCTTTAAAACCCAGTGCGCCATTGCTCGTCCGGAGGACCGGGCGACTCTGAAACGCGAGCTGGCGCAGGCCGAGTGTCTGGGCAAAACCGGCGACGGTAAGCTCATCTATCTGTGGCAGCGCAACGGCCAGGAAGAGGCTCCGCTGCTGCGCGAGCTGGGCCGCCTGCGCGAAATTGCGTTTCGTGCGGTGGAGGAAGGGAGCGGCAAGCGCCGGGACACCGACCGTTACGATGACGATTATCTGCACCTGATCCTGTGGGATGATGAGGATCTGGAGATCGTGGGGGCGTATCGCTTTATGCCCACCGCAAAGCAGGTTGCGCATCGGGGTCCGGAAGGGTTGTACAGCTACAGCCTGTTCCACTACGACGATAAAATGCAGGACGTGCTGGAGCACGGCATTGAACTGGGTCGCAGCTTTATTCAGCCGCGCTACTGGGGACGCCGCGGCCTGGATTATCTCTGGTCCGGGATTGGGGCTTATCTGGCACGTTATCCGCACTACCGTTATCTGTTTGGCCCGGTCTCGATTTCCGGAGGCTTACCGCCTGCGGCGCGGGATCTGCTGGTGGCATTTTACCGTCTGTGGTTCCCGGCAAGCCATCCGTTGGCCGCGTCGCGCCAGCCTTATCCTGCATCGTTACCGGACGTATTGGCACAGTTTGGCGGCGTGGATTACGTGGACGATCTGACGAAGCTGAAATCCCTGCTCGGCAATCTGGGCTGCGGCATTCCGCCACTCTACAAGCAGTATTCCGAGCTGTGCGAACCGGGCGGCGTGCAGTTTATTGATTTTGGCAGCGACCCGGCGTTCAACAACTGCGTCGACGGGCTGGTGCTGGTGGATTTGTGCTACCTGAAGACGAACCGCTATCAGCGGTATATAGGGGTACACTCTTTGTAGGCCGGGTAAGCGCAGCGCCACCCGGCAAAAACGGTGCACAATTGCCGGGTGGCGGCTACGCTTTACCCGGCCTACAGGTACTACAGGATCAAGGGCGATAAAACGGCTTATCCCCCAAAATCGTCGCCCGCTGCATAATCCGACGCTGCGGCAGGTAATCCGCATTGGCATAGTGCTGCGTCACGCGGTTATCCCAGATCGCGAGATCGTTCTCCTGCCAGCGCCAGCGTACCTGAAACTCCGGTTTGGTGATATGCGCAAACAGGAAGCGTAGCAGCGCCTCGCTCTCTTTTTCCGTCACGTCCACAATGCGCGTGGTAAACCCTTCGTTCACGAATAACGCCTGCTTGCCCGTGACCGGATGGGTACGCACCACCGGGTGCAGCAGCGGAGGATGTTTTGCAACCGCATCCAGCCAACGCTGATGCTCCTCTTCGCTTTTACGGTACTTGTATTCCTGGAACGATTTTTTGAAATCGTGCTCCGCCCGCAGACCACTCAGCAGCGTCCGGAACGGTGCGGACAGCGCCTCGAAAGCCGCAATGCCGCTCGCCCACAGCGTATCGCCTCCGGTCTCCGGCAGCAATTTTGCCGCGAGGATCGCCCCTGCGGGTGGCGTCTCGATAAAGGTCACATCGGTGTGCCAGTTGTCATTATCCGGCGGATTATCGTTATGGGTATCCAGGACGATAATCTCCTCCACCCCTTCCGCATGCGGATAGACCGGATGGATATGCAGATCGCCAAAGCGTAGCGCCAGCGCGCGCTGCTGCTGCGGGGTGATTGCCTGCTCGCGCAGGAACACCACCTGATGGCGCAGCACCGCATGATACAGCTGCTCGAACTGGTTATCGCTCAGCGGACGGGTTACATCCAGGCCCGACACCTGCGCGCCAATATACGGCCCCAGCGGGGTAATGGTCAGACGTTCACTCATTGTATTTCTCCATGCCAGGGCGTCAGACGACGCTGTAGCGCGCGCAGCCCCAGCTCTAATCCGAAGGCGATCGCGGCAATGACCGCGATCCCAGCCAGCACCACGTCAGTCGCCAGGAACTCTCCCGCCGACTGCACCATAAACCCTAATCCTCGCGTGGCGGCGATCAGCTCTGCCGCCACCAGCGTGGACCACCCCACCCCGAGGCCGATGCGCAGCCCGGTTAAGATCTCCGGCAGCGCGCCCGGTAAAATCACGAACAGCAGCACCTGTGTCCGGCTGGCGCCCAGCGACTGCGCCGCGCGGATCCGCACCTGCTGGGCACTTTTGACGCCCGCCAGCGCCGACATCGCAACCGGGGCGAAAATCGCCAGATAGATCAGCAGGATTTTTGACGTTTCACCGATGCCAAACCAAATTACCATTAGCGGCAGATAGGCCAGCGGCGGCACCGGGCGGTAAAGCTCAATCAGCGGATCGAGGATGCCGCGCACCGTCGGGCTTAAGCCCATCGCGATGCCAACCGGAATGCCGATCATCACCGCCGCCAGCAGCGCCACCAGAATGCGCGTCAGGCTTGCGCCCAGATGCTGCCAGAGCGTGGCATCCATAAACCCCTGCGGCCCGGCGATGGCAATAAGTTTGGCCAGCACCTGTCCCGGCGGCGGCAGAAAAAGCGGGCTGATCCACTGCAGTGCCGCCACCAGCCACCACACCGCCAGTAACACCAACAGCGTCCCGACGCTCAACGTGAGCTGGCGGGAGAACGGCCAGCGCAGCGCCTGACGCGTGCGGCGCGTTTTTTCACTGAAGACGATGCTCATGAGAAAGCCTCCCGTTGGTCAAACACGCGGCTTAGGATGTACTCACGCTGGTCGATAAACTGCGGATCGGATTTGATGCTGCGCACGGGTTCTCCGGCGACATAACGGCGCGCGAACTCGAGCGGCAAGCGTTCCACCACGCGCCCCGGCCCCGGCGATAACAGCACCAGCTCGGTCGCCATAAACACCGCTTCTTCGATGTCGTGGGTGATCAACAGGACCTGCTTGCCCGTCTCATGCCAGAGACGCAACAGTAGGGTTTGCATCTGCTCGCGGGTAAAGGCGTCCAGCGCGCCGAACGGCTCGTCCAGCAGCAACAGCTGCGGGTTTGCCGCCAGCGCACGGGCAATGCCGACACGCTGGCGCTGACCGCCGGAAAGCTGCCAGATAAAGCGTTTTTCCGCCCCTTCGAGACCCACTTTTTTCAGCATCTGCCGTGCCGTTTCCAGCCGCTGTTCGCGGTTCACCCCCGCAAGCTGTAGCCCAAACGCCACGTTTTCCTGCACGTTGCGCCAGGGGAGCAAACCTTCATTCTGGAAAACCACGCCGCGCTCGGCGCCGGGGCCTTCCACCTTTTTGCCTTCCAGTTGGATGGTGCCACGCTGATAAGGGACAAAACCGGCAATCAGATTCAGTAGCGTGGTTTTCCCACACCCGGAGGGGCCCAGCACCACCAGCAGTTCACCGCTGGCCAGCGTCAGGTTGATCTCCTCCAGCGCGGGTTTGCCGCCGTAATCGGCATACAGGTTCGTTATGCTCAGCATGGCGGACTCCTTATTTCACAAAGCGGTCGGTGACGTACTGGCTGTAATCCGCCGCTACCGCGGGCACTTTGCCCTGCGCTTTCAGGAAGGTGGCGGTATCGACAATCGCTTTGTTCACCGGCCCGGTCAGCTGCTGCACCTGCTGCGCAGGGGTCAGGTAGGTATTGCCTTTCACCAGTCCCGGCACGTCCGCTTCCGGCACGCCGCTCAGTCGGGCGAGTTTTTCCAGATTGGCGGGCTGCTTCAGCCATTCATCGGGGTTACTGATATAGGGCTGTTGGGCGTCGAGGGCGCTTTTGGCAAAGGCTTTCACCACCTCGGGATGTTTCTCAGCAAAGTCTTTGCGCACGACCCACACGTCGAGCGTCGGCGCGCCCCACTGGCCCACCTTTTCGGAGTCGGTCAGCACGGTGCCGTCTTTTTCCAGCTCGTTCACGGCTGGGGCCCAGACATAGGCTCCGTCAATATCCCCACGCTGCCAGGCCGCGATTATCGCGGGTGGCTGGAGATTAAGAATCTGAACCTGCCCCGGCTTGATGCCCCAGTGTTTGAGCGCCGCCAGCAGGCTGTAGTGGGTGGTAGAGATAAACGGCACTGCGATGCGCTTGCCGATCAGGTCTTCCGGTTTGGTGATGTTTTTCTTCACCACCAGCGCTTCAGAGTTACCGAGCTGCGAGGCGAGCAGGAACACCTCAATCGGCACCTGCTGGCTGGCCGCGACCGCCAGCGGGCTGGATCCGATATTGCCGATCTGCACGTCGCCGGAGGCTAACGCACGCACGACGGACGCCCCGCTGTCGAACTTGCGCCAGTCGACGTTCGCGCCGCTCGCTTTGGCAAAGGTGTTATCCGCCTGCGCAACTTTCGCCGGTTCCGCAGAGGTTTGATACGCGACGGTGACGTCTACCGCCTGCGCCTGAAAGGCCCACAGCGCCAGCGCGCCGAGAAGTGTGATTCGCGATGAAATTGCCATAGTATCTGCTCCCCTTGTTGTTATGAGGGCAGTATTTCCGGCGCGGGAATTTTGATAAAGGAATTAAAACGCATCGCTCATAACGATTCGTTTTTAGATAAAAAGTGGGAAAGGATAGTTGGTTTTGTGCGGTTGGTTTGTGCCGGGTGGCGCTACGCTTACCCGGCCTACAAATTGTGCTATCCGTAGGCCGGGTAAGGCGTAGCCGCCACCCGGCAGAGAAGTCAGCGCTTTGCGTTTAGCTCAGCAATATCCTTCGGTGTGGTGCGACAGCATCCACCGATTAATTTCGCTCCAGCCGCCAGCCACTGTGGCAAATAGCCCGCCAGCGTCTCGCACGCTTCGCCGTGGTGGTGCCAGGTTTTGGTCACCGCATCATAGTGCTCGCCCGAGTTCGGGTAGACCACCAGCGGCAGCGCCGTCAGGCTTTGCAGATGTTTCAACGCCGCGGTGGTGTTTTCCAGGGCGATGCAGTTGATACCCAGCGCGACAATGTGCGGGGAGTTTGCCAGCACGTCGACCACCTCACGCAGCGGCGTGCCGTCGCTCAGGTGCTCGCTATCACGCAGGGTAAACGAGAACCACGCCCGGGCGCGAGGATACTCCGCCAGAAGCGCCGCCAGCGCCTTAATTTCCCCAAACGAAGGCAGCGTTTCGCAGGCCAGCAGGTCTGCCCCCGCATCCAGCAGCGCTTCCACGCGCGGGCGGTGGAAGGCGGTAAACGCCTCGGCGCTGCGCACGTAGTCGCCGCGATATTCCGAACCATCCGCCAGATACGCGCCGTACGGCCCCACGGAGCCTGCCACCAGCAGCGTACCTGCGTGCGGGTTTTCAGCCAGATACGCTTCGCGCGCCTTACGCGCCAGTTCCACGCTTTTGCCAATCAACGCCCGGGACTGTGCCTCGTCCAGCCCGCGTGCCGCGAAGCCCGCGGGCGTGGCCTGGTAGCTGGCAGTGATCGCCACCTGCGCCCCTGCTCGGTAATAATCAAGATGCACTTCGCGGATAAGTTCCGGGTTTTCTACCAGCACTTTGGCAGACCAGAGGCTGTCTGCAAGGTTACACCCGCGCGCTTCCAGCTCCGTTGCCATCGCCCCATCCAGCACCACAAACGGCTGTTTTTCGAGAAGGGCGGTAAGCGGATTATTCTGCGACATGTTCAGGCTCCTGCGATGTCATATTTCGGGTCAGGTAGTACGCACCATAACACAGGGCGACAAACGGAAGCCCGCAATAAAGGGCAATACGCTGGCTCGGGTCAAACCACAGGCCGACACAGGCAACCACGCAGAGAATAAAACCGAGTACCGGCACCAGCG
This sequence comes from Enterobacter sp. ZOR0014, assembly GCF_000798855.1. Classification (NCBI taxonomy): domain Bacteria; kingdom Pseudomonadati; phylum Pseudomonadota; class Gammaproteobacteria; order Enterobacterales; family Enterobacteriaceae; genus Enterobacter; species Enterobacter sp. ZOR0014. The sequence goes on from NZ_JTLF01000154.1 coordinate 16,193, forward strand.
GATACCACGGTGCGCGATACTGCAACGCAGAGAGCGGCTGGCCGGACTGCAGATGTCGGCGACGGAAAACGAAGTGCGACGCGCAGATGCTGATCCAGACCGCCACCACCGCAAAGCCGGAAATGGCCGAGAGCGCGACAAACACCGTGTCCGGGGCGATAACGCTTGAGAACAGCGCCAGCACGCCACCGAGCATGGAAACCGAAAGCGCCGTCAACGGCACGCCATTTTTGTTCACCCGCGCAAAGCAGCGCGGCAACGTTTTCTCGTTAGAGAGCGACCACAGCATGCGCCCGGAGGCATACAACCCGGAGTTGGCCGCCGAGAGGATTGCCGTCAGGATCACGAAGTTAAAGATATCTGCCGCGTAAGGAATACCGACCTTCTCAAACACCAGCACGAACGGGCTCTTTTCCACGCCCGCCTGCTGCATCGGGATCAGCGCCGCCAGTACAAACACGGTGCCGATAAAGAAGATAATCAGCCGCGCGATGGTGGTGCGGATTGCGACCGGAATGACCTTGTGCGGGTTTTGGGTTTCGCCCGCCGCGATACCAATAAGTTCGGTGCCGGAGAAGGCAAAGTTCACCGCCACCATGGTCATCAGGATCGGCAGGCCACCGTGCGGGAACCAGCCCTCAGCGGTAATGTTGCTTAACCCCGGCGCAGGAGAACCGTCCTGCATCGGGATAAAGCCAAAGACCGCCGCCCCGCCGAGGATAATAAAGGCGATGATGGTGATAACTTTCACCAGCGAGAACCAGAATTCGCCTTCAGCAAAGAAGCGCGTGGAGATGACGTTAAGGCCAAAAATCACCACGCAGAAGACCACGCACCACGTCCAGACGGGCACCTGCGGGAACCAGTACTGCATGCAGAACCCGGCGGCGGTAAAGCTCGACCCGAGCGCCACCGTCCAGGTGAGCCAGTAGAGCCACGCCACGGTGTAGCCCGTCGCCGGACCAAGATAACGGGCGGCATAAACGTGGAACGCGCCGGTTTCCGGCATCGCCACGGAAAGTTCACCAAGACACTGCATCACCAGCCAGACCACCAGCGCGCCAATCAGGTATGCCAGCAGTGTGCCCGCCGCCCCGGTCGTGGAAATGATATAGCCCGTATTAAAAAATAACCCAGTCCCAATCACGCCGCCCAGCGAGAGCATAATCAGGTGGCGTGTTTTCATGGTGCGCTTCAGCTGCCCATTTTCTTGTTGTGTTTGCATATTACCTTCTATACGTATGGACATCTAAACATCCAAAGAAGGTGTTATACCGCGATTGTTAATAAAAAGCTAGATGACCAGACGCAAACGAGCGCGCCGCGCACTGAGTCTGGGGTGGGATGTCAGGATGACATAGAGAAAAGGACGCCAGGCCATAAGCACCTCCGCAAGCTGATATGTATATCATGGTGCGGGAAGAGACGATCTTCGGTCAGTCAAAAGTGGGATCCGTGAAGAGTGGATTCATACCGCAACACTGTCCACAGAACAGGTAAGGCGCAAAGGTTGGTAATTCTCACAATCAGTTCTATAGTCGAACAGTTTCTTAGTAACCAGGAATGACTGATGCGCTTTAACGGACTGACCAAAGGTTTCTTTATTTTCATCCTCGCCCTTGTGACCTGGGCCTTCTTCGACGTGCTGTCGCCCTACTTCTCCGCAATACTGTGGGCCGCTATTCTGACCGTGATTTTTAACCCGGTAAAAAACAAGCTGCGCACCGCGCTGGGGGATCGCAACGGGCTGGCCTCGCTGCTGACCATCGGCATTATCTGCCTGATCGTCTTTATTCCGCTGATGGTGATCCTCTCCTCACTCGCCATTGAGCTGAACGTGGTGTACACCAAGCTTCAGGAGAACAACACGCAGTTCCCGGAAGTGGTGGCGAGCATCTTTAACCACCTGCCGGACTGGGCCAGCGGCTTCCTCGCGGATCACAACCTGAACAACGCGGCGCAGATCCAGAAAAAACTCTCCGATGTTGCGCTGCAGGGCGGGCAGTATCTGGCGGGTAGCGCGTTTCTGATCGGCAAAGGTACGTTTGGCTTTGCGATTAGCTTCGGCATCATGCTTTATCTGCTGTTCTTCCTGCTGAAAGACGGACCGTATCTGGTGCGCCAGATCCTCGACTCCCTGCCCCTGTCTGATTTCGCCAAACAACACCTGTTCGCTAAATTTGTCGGCGTATCGCGTGCCACGGTAAAAGGCACGGCGGCGGTGGCGGTGGTCCAGGGCATACTCGGCGGGATTGCGTTTGCCATTGTGGGCCTCGACGGCAGCGTCCTCTGGGGCGCGCTGATGGCTTTCCTCTCGCTGGTACCTGCCATCGGTTCGGCGATTGTCTGGGTCCCTGCCGCCATCTTCCTGTTCGCCACGCACCAGATCTGGCAGGGGCTGTTCATTGTCGGCTTCTTCGTGATAGTCGTCGGGCTGGTGGACAACATCCTGCGACCGCTGCTGGTGGGTAAAGACACCAAAATGCCGGACTATCTGATACTGATCTCCACCCTCGGCGGCATGGAGCTGTACGGCATTAATGGCTTTGTCATTGGGCCGCTGATTGCCGCGCTGTTTATCGCCTGCTGGAACCTCTTCTCCGGCCGCGACCACGAAGGAAATGCTGAAGAGCTGGATGCCGATTTCATTGAAGAGGGAAAAAACCCTCCAGATTTGTAAGGATGTGACGATATAGACCCCACCAGGCGGCACTGTGCCGCCTTTTTTTCGCCTTAAATCAGCCGTTTTCTATAATCTGAAGAACGCCATCCTCTTCAAGTTGTAAAAGGATCACCAGGTGCGAATCGCGACAATTACTAACTGGGCCTATGGTGCCACGGTCTGCCTGACCATTGCGTCCGGCATTATCATGCTGCTGGCTTCCGGCGCCGACACCGCCGAGCGTCAGGCCATTGAACAGCGTCAACGTTTTGATGAGCTGACGGAAAATATTGAAACTGATGCCTGGGTACAGTCCGATTTAGCACGCCTGTACGTCGTCAAAAAAGATCCGCAAATCCTCAAAGAGTATAACCAGTCAGAGAATAGCCTGAAGCACATCGAGCTGAAGCTGGAAAAACTGCAGGACGCTGGCGCATCGGATGACGAGCTTGCCCTGCTGCATGAAGGCTTAAAGATTGTTGATGAGCTGCAGGACGAACAGCAAATGGCCCTGGCGAACACGGCGCGGGGTGAAGACGCTCAGGCCATCGCCCTGCTCTATGGTGCCTCTTATGAGCAAGAGCTTGAGCGCGCCCAGAACCAGATCGATCACTTTCGCCAGATACTCGACAAACGTGTAATCACGTCCGTATGGGAGGCGACAAAAAAATCGAAAGCGCTGCGAACGGCCTCTGAGTTGATGGTTGGCCTCACCGCCCTGCTGTTCCTGTTTGTGCTTGGCTTTATATTAAAACGCCGCGTGCTGCGTCCGGTCGTGCGCCTGAGCGACGTGGTGCACCGCCTGGCATCACAGGACTACGCGGTGGAAACGCCCAACTTCAACCAGATTGATGAGATCGGCGATATGGCGCAGGCCATCCGCATCTTCCGTGAAAACGGCCTTGCGCGCCAGCGTCTGGAAAAAGAGCGCGATGCCGACTGGGCCATCCGCGAGCTGCTGGCGCGCATGACCCAGAGGCTGCAGGGATGTGAGAACGTTAACGATGTGATTAACGTGGCGGAGTTGTTTGCGCCCAATATTGCACCGGGGATCCCTGGCCGACTCTACGTTCTCGACCGGGATCCGTGGCAGATGCGCTGCGTCGCGCAATGGCTTGCGCCGGTGGGTGACGAGACAACGTTCCACCCTGACGAGTGCTGGGCCGTGCGTCGTGGTCAGAGCCATCCGCCGGTCAACGGTGAGCCGGATATCGCCTGCTATCACCTGCAGGAAGAGACGGCGAACAGCGCGCTGTGCGTGCCGCTTATCGCCCAGGGGGAGGCCATTGGCTTGCTCTCTTTCCAGAACATCAACGCGGACAATGCCCCTTCCCGCCCGTATCTTGAACTGATGGCTGAGGCGCTCGGACTGGCGCTGGCGAACCAACGTCTGCGCGACGCGTTACTGGAAAAAGCCCTGTTTGACCCGCTCACCGGCCTGCGTAATCGCCATCATCTGGAAGACACCCTGCACACCCAGATGGCACAAGCCATGCGTAACGATGAACCGGTTAGCTGCCTGATGATCGACATCGATCACTTCAAGAGCATTAATGACCGTTTCGGCCATGAGGCCGGAGACCTGGTCATTAAAAGCGTGGCGCTGATTGTTCAGCGGGCCGGGCATGACAGCGGTCTGGCCTTTCGCTTCGGGGGGGAGGAGTTTCTGGTACTGCTTCCCGGCGCCGGAGAAGCAGAAGCGCATGCCTGTGCGCAGAAAATTTATGACGGTGTGCGTGAGCTGTCGCTTCGTTACGGCCTCTCAGAGATTGGGCCGGTGGATGTCTCGATTGGTATTGCCAGCTATCCAGAGCATGCCCAGAGCGACAACCTGCTGCGCGCCGCGGATGTCGCCTTATACCGGGCGAAAGAGCTGGGCCGGGCGCGGATTGTGAGTTTTGGGATGCTGGAAGCGGGTTAAGGTTAGACTCTTATTCATGACGCATGATGTTCATGTCATTGTTCTGACGCCAGAAGATCAATCATGGCCCGTGTGGCTGCTGACTGGCGTCGATGGGGCGCATAGATGAGCGAGAAAGGTCGCGATCGTCCACGAAGTTGCGGAAGTATCTCAACTAACTGGCCGCGCTGTATCTTCTCGCGGACAATGAATTCGTAGCTCTGACAGACCCCTATTCCATGTTCAGCCAGCGAAACCACGCCAAGGACATCATCTGAAATCTCGATGGTTGAATCTGGCTGCCAGTCAACATCCCGCTCATCCACGCGAAATACCCAGGGCGCAATACGGCCGGTACGCGGCATAATAAAAGGCAGGCACATATGCTGCCGCAGTTCATCGAGCGTCTGCGGCATTCCCATGCGATGAAGGTAAGCGGGTGAAGCAACCAACAGCAGTGCCGCATCCTGCAATTTACGCGCGACGAATCCACTGTCAGGCATTTGACCCAGGCGAATAGCCAGGTCGAATCCCTCAGCGATCAGGTCGACATTGCGATTGGTAATGTTCAGCTCCACCTGAACGCGCGGAAACTGTTGGGAAAAGCGGGCCAGCAAGGGCGGCAGACAATAATGCCCATAGGTGGTCGGGACGCTGATCCGTACCCGGCCAGTCAGATCCCCCTCCTGCCCCCGGCCATCGCGTTCGGCGTCATCAAGCAGGGAAAAAGCAGAACGCGCCTGCTCAAGATAAATCCGTCCGGCTTCCGTTAGTCCCACACGACGTGTGGTGCGTTGCAATAGCTGTCGTCCAAGACGCACTTCAAGGCGGGAGACCGCACGACTCAACACTGAGGGCGTGGTTGAAAGGGCGACCGCTGCAGCGGTAAATGAGCCATGTTCAACAACAGTAATGAAGACCTCAACATCGCCGAGATAATCGAATTTTCTGCTCATCTTGCTCTTTCAGGAACAAATGTTTTTCATTTTCGCTAATTTATCTCCGTTTGAGCGATGAGTAAAGTAGCCGCACTTGTTACCAAAAGGCAAAAACGATGGATCTTCAACTCAACGGTAAGACAGCACTTGTTACAGGGGCCACCGCAGGCATTGGGCTGGCTATCGCCAGTACCCTTGCGCGCGAAGGTGTTGCCGTCACGATTACCGGACGCGATCGGGAAAAACTGCACAATGCGGTAGCGAAAATTGCTCAGGCAGCTCCCCAGGCCCGGGTATCAGCCATTGTCGCCGATCTGGCTAACGCTGAAGGTGCAGAAGCGCTGATTAAGGCCTGTACGGATACCGATATTCTTATCAATAACCTGGGTTTTTATGAAGCCGCCCCTTTCGCTGATATCACCGACGAGGAATGGCTACGCATGTTCAACATTAACGTGATGTCAGGCGTTCGTCTTTCACGGCATTACTTCCCACGCATGCTAGCACGCAACTGGGGCCGGGTGATTTTTATGTCCAGCGAAGTTGGCGCTTTCACTCCGCCAGACATGGTGCATTACGGCGTCAGTAAATCAGCTCAACTCGCCGTATCGCGAGGAATGGCAGAGCTGACGAAGGGTACCGGCGTAACGGTCAACAGCGTACTGCCATCGGCAACCCGCTCTGACGGAATCATTGATTACCTGCGCCAGACAGCGCCTGAACCTGGCATGACAGACCAGCAGATTGAAGCGCATTTCTTCCAGACCTACCGCCCCAGTTCCCTGATCGCGCGAATGATCGAGGCTGACGAGATAGCCGCTATGGTCGCGCTACTGGCAAGCCCACTCGGCGCGGCATCAAACGGGGCTGCGGTACGCGTCGAAGGCGGAACGTTCCGCTCCATTCTTTGATACCGCATTAAGAAACCGCGTCTTACTCACATCACCGGAGCATGTATGTCCTACCGTATCGGTACTTTCCCCGCCATTGCAATGGCGGCATTGTTCTCTTTCGCAAGCTGCGCCAGCGCGGCGGATCAGATGCCTCTTGAGCACTGGCGCAGCTACTCAGGCGTAAGCTGGGATAAACCTGAAAACGTGCAAATGCCAGCCGTGTTTTCCGGGTCGGTGAATGCCCCCTTAGCAGGCATTCACTTTGATGCAAAGGGCCGGGCCTTTGTCAGTACGCCCCGACTGATTTCAGCCAGCGCCCCCGCCACGTTGAATATTCTCGACACCGATCCTCAGTCCGGACCCGCGCGCCTGACAGCATTTCCGTCCCGCGAGCGTAATGCGGTTGATTCCGCTCCCGATCAGAACCTGCGCAACGTGCTCGGCTTTTATGTTGATCGTAAAAACGGCTGGTTATGGGCGCTGGATATGGGGTTCATCGCGGGAGAAACGGAATCCCCTTCAGGCTCGCAGAAATTGGTCGTACTGGATCTCGACTCGGGCCGAACGGTTAAACGTATCCCCCTGGACGGCGTGGCCGACCGTAAGGCAAGTTTCCTTAATGATGTCGTTGTCGATGAGAATCATCGTATCGCATACATTTCCGACAGCGGGTCGCGCAGTGCGCCTGAAAACCGTGTCGGCCTGATCGTCGTGGATTTCGCCACCGGCACAGCCCGACGCGTGCTGAATAGTCACCCTGCCCTGCAGATTGAACCGGGGGTAAACGTCATTTCCCATGGCGCGGAGGTATGGCCAGGTAAACCGCTATTGATTGGTATCAACGGTATTGCGCTGTCTCCCGATGCAGAAACATTGTACTGGACGGTGACGACGGGAACACATGCATACGCGGTGCCCACTGCCGTGCTGAAGCAACATGATTCAACTGATGCGCAGATTGCCGCTCAAATTCAGAATCTGGGCACGGTGGGAGGTAATACTGACGGTTTGGTGACCGATGCAAAAGGCTACCTCTATATTACAGATGTCACCCATAACGGCATTGTCAGATATGATCCGAAGACCCGTAAAATGTTACTTATTGCTGCAAATGAAGCCATAAAGTGGCCAGACACACCGGCTATTCGCCCGGACGGTGACCTGATCTTCACATCAAGTAGCCTTAATGACCACTTCGCTGGAATGGTCAAACCAGGCCATGAACGGTACGATCTGTGGCGCTTGCGACAGGACACGAACCCGCCGATGAAAACTCGCTAATATGGCTG
>NZ_JTLF01000112.1:0-7224 GCF_000798855.1 Enterobacter sp. ZOR0014
TGCCCTCACCCCGGCCCTCTCCCACGGGGAGAGGGAGAAAACAATACAACAGGATATCGCCATGCTCGATAAACACACCCATACCCTGATCGCCCACCGCCTGCATCAGGCGGAACAAACCCGGGAGCAGATCCGCGCGATCTCGCTGGACTACCCGGAGATCACCATTGACGACGCCTACGCCGTTCAGCGCGAATGGGTAAGCCTGAAAATCGCCGAAGGCCGCGTGCTGAAGGGTCACAAGATCGGCCTCACCTCCAAAGCGATGCAGGCCAGCTCGCAGATCAGCGAGCCGGACTACGGCGCGCTGCTGGACGACATGTTTTTCCACGACGGCAGCGACATCCCCGTCGATCGCTTTATCGTCCCGCGCATCGAAGTAGAGCTGGCGTTCGTGCTGGCAAAACCGCTGCGCGGCCCGAACTGCACGATCTTCGACGTCTACAACGCCACGGATTACGTCATTCCCGCGCTGGAGCTGATCGACGCCCGCTGCCACAACGTTGACCCGGAAACCCAGCGCCCGCGCAAGGTGTTCGACACCATCTCCGATAACGCTGCCAACGCGGGGGTGATCCTCGGCGGTCGCCCGATTAAGCCCGACGAGCTGGATCTGCGCTGGATCTCCGCCCTGCTCTACCGCAACGGCGTGATCGAAGAGACCGGCGTGGCCGCTGGCGTGCTTAACCACCCGGCGAACGGCGTGGCGTGGCTGGCGAACAAGCTGGCGCCGTACGACGTGCAGCTTGAGCCGGGGCAGATCATCCTCGGCGGTTCGTTTACCCGCCCGGTGCCCGCCAGCAGAGGCGACACTTTCCACGTTGACTACGGCAACATGGGCTCCATCAGCTGCCGCTTTGTGTAAGGAGACAATCATGCAGAATGCATTCAAAGCGGCGCTGAAAGCGGGCCGTCCACAAATCGGCTTATGGCTGGGGCTCACCAGCAGCTACAGCGCCGAACTGCTGGCCGGGGCAGGCTTCGACTGGCTGCTGATCGACGGCGAGCACGCCCCGAACAGCGTGCAAACCGTCTTAACCCAATTGCAGGCCATCGCCCCTTATCCGAGCCAGCCGGTGGTGCGCCCGTCGTGGAACGATCCGGTGCAGATCAAACAGCTGCTGGACGTCGGCGCACAAACTCTGCTGGTGCCGATGGTGCAAAACGCCGAGGAAGCGCGGCTGGCGGTACGTGCCACCCGCTACCCACCGGCGGGCATTCGCGGCGTCGGCAGCGCGCTGGCAAGAGCGTCGCGCTGGAACCGCATTCCGGACTATCTGCAGCAGGCTAACGACGCCATGTGCGTACTGGTGCAAATCGAAACCCGTGAGGCGCTGAAAAACCTGCCGCAGATCCTCGACGTGGAAGGCGTCGACGGCGTGTTTATCGGCCCGGCCGATCTCAGCGCCGACATGGGCTTTGCCGGTAATCCGCAGCACCCGGAGGTCCAGGCCGCTATCGAGCAGGCGATCGCGCAGATCCTGAGCGCGGGCAAAGCCCCCGGCATCCTGATGGCAAACGAGGCGCTGGCAAAACGCTATCTCGACCTCGGCGCGCTGTTTGTCGCCGTCGGCGTCGACACTACCCTGCTCGCCCGCGGTGCGGAAGCGCTGGCTGCACGCTTTATCGAACAACCGGTTACGTCAGTTAATAACAATAAATCCGTCTACTAAACGTAAGATCTGGAGCGCACCATGACGACCTCTACCCTGCAAACCCATGATAATAAAGCTGTTGAACAACGCGCCATTAACAAGCTGTTCCGACGTTTAATCGTGTTTCTCTTTATCCTGTTTGTTTTCTCGTTTCTCGACCGCATCAACATCGGCTTTGCCGGACTGACGATGGGTAAAGATCTCGGCCTCACCTCCACCATGTTTGGCCTGGCCGCAACCCTGTTTTACGTCACCTATGTGCTGTGCGGGATCCCAAGCAACATCATGCTGGCGAAGATCGGCGCGCGGCGCTGGATCGCCGGGATCATGGTGGTGTGGGGCATCGCCTCCACCTGCACCATGTTCGCCACCAGCCCTGAAACCCTTTACGTCCTGCGCATGCTGGTGGGCATTGCCGAAGCCGGTTTCCTGCCGGGGATCCTGGTCTATCTCACATGGTGGTTCCCGGCCTATCACCGCGCCCGCGCCAACGCGCTATTTATGATCGCCATGCCGGTCACCATGATGCTCGGTTCAATCCTCTCCGGGTACATTCTGGCGATGGACGGGCTGTGGAACCTGATGGGCTGGCAGTGGCTGTTCCTGCTGGAAGGGCTGCCGTCAGTGGTGCTCGGGGTAGTAACCTGGTTCTACCTTAACGACACGCCGGATCAGGCCACCTGGCTGGATGAGGACGAAAAGCAGGCGCTGAAAACCATGATCGCCCGCGAGCAGGAGGTCACTATTGCCCGCGCCGTCACGCCGCGCTCGACGCTGCGAGAAGTGCTGACGCCCGCCGTGCTGCTCTATACGCTGGCCTACTTCTGCCTGACCAACACGCTGAGCGCGATCAACATCTGGACGCCGCAGATCCTGCAGAGCTTTAACACCGGCAGCAGCAATATCGTCATTGGCCTGCTGGCGGCGATCCCGCAGTTTTGCACCATCCTCGGGATGATCTGGTGGAGCCGCCGATCCGACAGGCTGAAAGAGCGAAAAAAGCACACCATCCTGCCGTACCTGTTCGCGGCGGCGGGATGGATGCTGGCCTCCGCCACCGATCACAGCCTGATCCAGCTGCTTGGCATCATCATGGCCTCAACCGGATCATTTACCGCCATGGCGATATTCTGGACCACGCCAGATCGGGTGATTAGCCTGCAGTCCCGCGCGGTGGCGCTGGCGGTGATCAACGCAATCGGCAACGTGGGTTCTGCCGTTAGCCCGCTGCTGATCGGCATTCTGCGCGACGCGACCGGCAGCTTCAGCTCCGGGCTGTGGTTCGTGGCCGGGCTACTGGTGGTCGGCGCGCTGGTGCTGACGCGCATTCCGATGACGCAGCGGGATCAACAGAGGAACGATCATGTGCCAGAGCCCTATCGCCAACATTGATATCAGCAAGGAGTACGACGAAAGTCTGGGCACCGACGATGTGCACTACCAGTCGTTCGCACGCATGGCGGCCTTTTTTGGCCGCGACATGCAGGCGCATCGTCACGACCAGTATTTTCAGATGCACTTTCTGGATACCGGGCAGATTGAACTCCAGCTCGACGATCACCGTTACTCGGTGCAAGCCCCGCTTTTCGTTCTCACGCCGCCGTCGGTGCCGCACGCGTTTATTACCGAATCCGACAGCGACGGGCACGTGCTGACGGTGCGCGAGGATCTAATCTGGCCGCTGCTGGAGGTGCTCTACCCCGGCACGCGGGAAGCGTTTGGTCTGCCGGGGATCTGCCTGTCGCTGGCCGACAAGCCTGATGAACTGGCGGCGCTGAAACACTACTGGCAGCTGATAGCCCGGGAGTCCATGGAACAGCTGCCGGGCCGCGAGCATACGCTGGTTCTGCTGGCGCAGGCCGTATTCACTCTGCTGCTGCGCAACGCGAAGCTCGACGATCACGCTTCAGGCGGTATGCGCGGCGAGCTGAAGCTGTTCCAGCGCTTTACCCAACTGATCGACACGCACTACCACCAGCACTGGACGGTGCCGGAATACGCCAGCGAACTGCACCTGACCGAATCCCGGCTAACCGATATCTGTCGCCGCTTCGCCAACCGCCCGCCGAAGCGGTTGATCTTCGACCGACAGCTGCGGGAAGCCAGACGGCTGCTGCTCTTTTCCGACAGCGCGGTCAGCGAGATTGCCTGGCAGCTGGGGTTTAAAGATCCGGCCTATTTCGCCCGCTTTTTTAACCGCTTAGTGGGGTGCTCGCCAAGCGCATATCGGGCGCAGAAAGTACCGGTTTCCTGAACGCATCACGGTTCGTAGGGCGGGTAAGCGCAGCGCCACCCGCCGAAAAGCCGCACAGATCACAAATCCACATCCCCCCCGAAAAGTACCCGCCGTTGTCCCAATCGTCCCTTCACGTTCCGCCCCTCTCAGGCTTCAATTAAACAACAAAAACAAAACATAAATTTAACATCACCATTCCGATACGAGGTCCCTATGAAGCCTGAAGATTTCCGCGCCGATGCCAAACGTCCGTTAACCGGTGAAGAGTATTTAAAAAGCCTGCAGGACGGGCGTGAGATTTATATCTACGGCGAGCGCGTCAAAGACGTCACCACCCATCCGGCGTTTCGCAATGCGGCAGCCTCCATCGCGCAGATGTACGACGCCCTGCACAAGCCGGACATGCAGGACACGCTGTGCTGGGGCACCGACACCGGCAGCGGCGGTTACACCCACAAGTTCTTCCGCGTGGCGAAAAGCGCCGACGACCTGCGCCAGCAGCGCGACGCTATCGCCGAATGGTCACGCCTCAGCTACGGCTGGATGGGGCGCACGCCGGACTATAAGGCCGCGTTCGGCTGCGCGCTCGGTGCCAACCCGGCCTTCTACGGTCAGTTCGAGCAGAACGCCCGCAACTGGTACACCCGCATTCAGGAAACCGGCCTGTATTTCAACCACGCCATCGTTAACCCGCCTATCGACCGCCACAAACCGGCGGATGAGGTGAAAGACGTCTACATCAAACTGGAGAAAGAGACCGACGCCGGGATCGTTGTCAGCGGGGCGAAAGTGGTGGCAACCAACTCGGCGCTGACCCACTACAACATGATCGGCTTCGGCTCCGCGCAGGTGATGGGCGAAAACCCGGACTTTGCGCTGATGTTCGTCGCACCGATGGATGCCGAAGGCGTCAAGCTCATCTCCCGTGCCTCTTACGAGATGGTGGCTGGCGCAACCGGCTCCCCGTATGACTACCCGCTCTCCAGCCGCTTTGATGAGAACGACGCGATCCTGGTGATGGATCATGTGCTGATCCCGTGGGAAAACGTGCTGATCTACCGCGATTTCGACCGCTGTCGTCGCTGGACGATGGAAGGTGGCTTTGCGCGGATGTATCCGCTACAGGCATGCGTGCGCCTGGCAGTGAAGCTCGACTTCATCACCGCCCTGTTGAAAAAATCGCTGGAGTGTACCGGCACTCTTGAATTCCGCGGCGTACAGGCGGATCTCGGCGAGGTGGTGGCCTGGCGCAATATGTTCTGGGCGCTGAGCGACTCCATGTGCTCTGAAGCCACGCCGTGGGTCAATGGCGCGTATCTGCCGGACCACGCGGCGCTGCAGACCTACCGCGTGATGGCTCCGATGGCCTACGCGAAGATTAAGAATATTATCGAACGTAACGTCACCAGCGGGCTGATCTATCTGCCGTCCAGCGCGCGGGACCTGAATAACCCACAGATTGACCAGTATCTGGCGAAATACGTGCGCGGCTCCAACGGCATGGATCACGTCGAACGCATCAAGATTTTGAAGCTGATGTGGGATGCCATTGGCAGCGAGTTTGGCGGCCGTCACGAGCTGTATGAGATCAACTACTCCGGTAGCCAGGATGAAATTCGCCTGCAGTGTCTGCGCCAGGCGCAGAGCTCCGGCAACATGGACAAAATGATGGCGATGGTCGACCGCTGTATGTCCGAATACGACCAACACGGCTGGACGGTGCCGCACCTGCACAACAACAGCGATATCAACATGCTGGATAAGCTGCTGAAATAGCGCAGCGGGAGGTTTCAATGCAATCAGAAGAACGCCTGCGTTTTCGCGACGCGATGGCCAGCCTGTCGGCCGCAGTCAATGTCGTCACCACCGAGGGGGAAGCGGGCCGCTGCGGCATTACCGCCACCGCAGTCTGTTCGGTTACGGACACCCCGCCGTCGGTCATGATGTGCATCAACGCCAACAGCGCCATGAACCCGGTATTCCAGGGCAACGGCAGACTGTGCATAAACGTGCTGAATCACGAGCAGGAGATCATGGCTCGCCACTTCGCCGGGATGACCGGTATGACAATGGAGGAGCGCTTTGCCCTCTCCTGCTGGCAGAAAGGCCCGCTGGCGCAGCCGATGCTGAAAGGTGCGCTGGCCAGCCTTGAAGGCGAGATAAGCCAGGTGCAAACCATCGGCACGCATCTGTTGTATCTTGTTGAAATTAAAAATATCATTTTGAGTGATGCAGGGCACGGCCTGATCTACTTCAAACGCCGTTTCCACCCGGTCATGATGGAGGTGGAAGCCACCGCGTAATTCTCCCGCGCGCTGGCCTTTTTTCGGCCAGCGCCACTTTCTGCAAAAACTCCTAAGGTTTCCGCTAAATCACGCCGTTATACAACCATAAGATAAATTTTCTGTGCCTGAATACTGACATCTCTGGTCAGTGCTTCCCGCTTCATTCAGCGCATACCTAATATACAGGATGACCTTATGGCTAAAACGACGCGGAGCCGCTCGGCTGAACGTCTGGTTGATATTCTGGTTGAGCTACATTTAAACGGTGTGGTAAACCGCAGTGCGCTAATGACCAAATTTAAAATTACCGAGCGTACCGTCTACCGGGATTTAAATGCGCTCTCTCCTATCGTTGAACATACCGGTAACGGGCTATATCGGCTGATCCATACCGCACAATCTCCCGGCGGACAAGGATTACATCACACACTGGCTAACTTCCTGAATGCAGATAACTTTTTCCCTGAAAGAAATACGGAATTCTGGCAAAAGCTGGAAACACGCGTTGACGAAAATCATATTCTTATCCTTGGTAACGACGCAGAGCACACGGTACAACGTGATATCAGCCGTCATTTAGCGAAAATTGAGAAATCTATTAATAACCATAATGTTTGCCAGATCGTTTATAAGGGTAAAACCCGCCTGATTAATCCCTATAAACTCATTAACAAAAAAAATATATGGTATTTACAAGCTACCGAAAATAGTCGGCTTAAATCCTTTTCATTGAGTCAGATTCGCTGGTTTGATATTCAGAAAACCCTTTTTACCCCTGAAGAGAATGTCCGCGCGCTCCTGGAAAAAAGCCTCGATCCGTGGGTGTCTGAAGATACTTTCACAGTGAAAATATTCATTAAAGATAATATTTCACATTACTTCCTGCGCCGGGATCTTCTGCCGGAACAAGAGCTGCTGGAAGAACAACGCGGCGGTATCACGCTGCGCTGCCGGGCGGCACACGAGAACCAGATCCTGCCGCTGCTGTTCTACTGGCTGCCGAACATTCAAATCCTGGAGCCGAACTGGCTGAAGGAGAAACTGGTTA
>NZ_JTLF01000012.1:0-2466 GCF_000798855.1 Enterobacter sp. ZOR0014
GCCGAGGGAGACGAAGCCGATTTTCGGCGGGTGCGTAACATTGCTCATAGGTTAAAAATTGTTCGATTTTTGGAATGGTCAGGCAGGGATTCTACAGAGGTTGGGGGGAAATTTGTACTGAAGAATTGCGCTCGATGCAGGTTTTCGGTGCCAATCGATTTTTCTGGTTAAGAAACGATGTTTTGCTTAGAACAAATACTTGTTGAACGTATGGTTATTGCTTGTAAAATGACCGAGAGGAGTGTTTTTTATAATAAGTAGAGTGACTTATGACAAAACGGCTGGCCAAAATGGGGGATAAGACTTCATACGGGAAGATAGTGTCAGCAACATCTGGGTGTATTGATGGTGTAGACCATCTGGTACTGGATGGGGATAAAGCATTTTGCAACCAATGCAAAGGGAGTTTTCCGATACAGGGGAGTGCAAGTGGCTGGCTGAATCCTGGCGCAAAATGTCATGTTGCGCACTGCGATAAGGTTCTATGCAAGTGTCCTGATAATTATGTATTTGCCTCTTCCAACTTTTTCACTGGTGGAGCAGGGTCCCAATCTGCTTCAAACGTCCATTCAGGCTTAACCAGTGTCTTGCAGGAACTAGCTAAGTCTTCTGTTTCCACGATTACTCCTGTTTACGCTAAATCTCGTCAGCGAGGCGAAGGTTGTACCGACGCAGGAACAGATCAGGAATCAGTTGATAATTTCGGTTATGCAGGCTATTTCCGGGCGAGTCCTCAACCGGAACAAACAGAATCGGAACCCGTCCAACACGCGCAGGCTGCAAAGAAACTCAAACCAGCCGAACCGACTCCACCACCAGAAGATAACCGCGCGTGGTATAAGCGCCTTTTCAGTTCCTCGGATGCCCCCAAAGCGTCTGCGACTGCAGGTATGGCAACAGCAAGGGCCACGACTACAGCAGGGATCGCCACTGATGCAGCAATTGAGGCCGGATACGCAGCAGTGCAGAAAATTGGAGGAAATCTTTCGACGGCTGGTCGCTGGATAGCCCCGAGTCCTCCAACCGTTTTTCTGTTTGGCATGTTCTACTCGCCAAAGCTCAACAGTGGCGAACAGGACTACATTAATAAAATGCGCCTTGAGCAGGCCGCACGGAATAAAGAAGATGTTCCGACCCGTATTCGCTTTCGCTGGGAAGCTGACCAGTTTGGCTCCATGAGTCCGAAAGGCTTCCATGTCAGCGCCGGAGGCGGACAGGACCGAGTGCCAGTGCGCATGCTTCAGAAGAACACCACCACCGGGAACTATGAGTTCTGGGAGGATGGCGCAGATAAGCCGATAGTCGTTTGGACTCCTGACGATCCGGGATATTCTTCCCCGACCAATACTGGCAGCCAGGACAACGTCTATATTCCTCCGAATGTACTGGTTTACCCGGAAAGTGAAATCAACAGCCCGTGGTCAACAGTTACCCCAGCACCGGGAGAACGTTCATTCCGGGATTATATTCTGGTGCATCCAGCAGGGACCTTTGATCCGATTTACGTCTATCTGAATGCGGATCACAAATACCACACTGCACCAAAAGGGACCCCACCATTACCAGCATTCCCTGATGCGAAAAGAGCACCACGTAAGACAGCTATTCAAGGTGGCGGACAACTTCGGGCAAGATGGAAAGATGCCAAAGGTAAAATTTATGAATGGGATTCTCAACATGGCACAGTCGAAGTTTATGACCGTTCGGGCCGCAACCATTTAGGCGAGTTCAATCACATAACAGGTGAGCAAACCAAGCCAGCAGATCCAACCAGAAAGGTAGAAAAGTGATGGTAATCTATTCTGTGGAAATTTTTGATAAACAAAGCGAAGAATTGGTTTTAGAGGTTGAGATCCCTAAGAGCAAACTGAAAGGAGTTGCTGCTGTTATGGGGTGGGGGCCGGATGACGAAGAGGCATTTGTCAAAGGCATCGCAGGGTTCAATGTTAACCAAAAACAGGCATTGGATTTAGAAAATTTACTCGGCGAAAAATTCTATTCTAAAGACGTTATCGTGCAAATCGCTGGCGGGGAAATATCTTGAAGCGGTCATTTCGTGGCTACACAGAAAGTGAATTCTTGGAGTTTGTTCGTTCACTCTTAAATGTTGCGGATACTTCAAAATGTATAGATATCAAAAACATACTGGAGTTTAAGCGCCTGACCCAACATCCTGACGGCTCTGACATCATCTTTTATCCCCGAGATGACCGCGAAGATAGTCCTAAAGGAAGTTGTTCAAGAGGTCTAAGGATGGCGCAAAGCCAATGTTAAACCGGGCTTTCTTGAGAAATGAGCCTGTGACACTAAGCATTAAATGTTGATTAAAAGCGCCGGGTTTTTATCCCGGCGTTTTTGCGTCAGGGTCAGAACTACCGCGGTTTAGAGCAAAGGCAGCAACGTATTATTTTCGCCCTTTAGGCAGCCGAGGGAGACGAAGCCGATTTTCGGCGGGTGCGTAACATT
>NZ_JTLF01000361.1:0-28342 GCF_000798855.1 Enterobacter sp. ZOR0014
ATCCCCTGCTGCGCCAGCCACTCGCGCATATAATGACCCATATAGACTTCCAGCACGCCGCCTTTGGTGGTGAGCTGACCACCCGGTACCTCCCACTCCGGCCACTGTTTCGGCGTGGACTGCTCCAGCACGCTGCCGTTGTTGGCGAGCGGTGCGCGCAGGTTATGGCGACTCATGATTAAAACTTGCTCCAGCTGATACCCTTCCGGCGTCTCTTGTGCCTGCACGCCAAACGTTGCTGAAATGGAACCGGCGACTGCCAGCGCGAGTAGTGCTTTTCTCATCCCTAATTCCTCACTCGTTTTAAAATGTCGCATTCAGTGTGACAGATTCGTGACAATTTTCCGGGAAGCATTTCTCAATCTGATGAATACCTTACTCGCCGATTCAGACGCTGATACCAGCGACGATGCCAACATACAGCGCCGCCCACGCGCAGGCAGAAAGCAGGCTGACGGCGTAGACCTTCACGGCGCTTAGCCTGAGCATCCCCGCTGCCAGCGGCACGATATAACGCAATACCGCCAGAAAGCGCGACGTAAACAGCGCAATTTCACCGTTCTTTTGCAGCTGATGCTGCACTCTCAAAAACCTGTCGACATGCTTAGACGTGAAACGCGTGACCAGCCGGGTGTGTCCCATCAGCTGGCCGATATGGTAATTCAGCACCGATCCCACCGTTGCCCCCATAACCACGGCAAGCCATGCGAGCCCAGGATGCATGCTCCCCTGGCTGACGCCGATGCCCGCCAGCAGCATCAGCGAGGCGGGTGGCAGCACGGAGGAGATCAGTACCGTCGATTTACCCAGCGCCATCACGAATAACAACGCAAACAGATGTGCCGGATAGAGCGCAAAATGAGTAAGCAGATGATCAAACCACGCCATTTACCCCATCCTCGTGATGATTTAATCTTTTATTTAAAATGAATAACCTTAAATAAATCCTCAACATCGTATTAATAAAATTCTTCTAAACCGTTCTTAAACATTATTTAAAATCCTGAGCGGTAAAATTAAATATGCGTATTATCCCTCACGTTTTACAACGATCTCGTTATGGCGAGGCTCCTGTACAAATACACGTTATCGCTCTGGTGGGTTCGAGAGAACCAACACAGGGTAAAACAGGCACTGTCGAATCAAGGCTTTGTCAGTATAACTTCCCTTGCGGGATACGGTGTACAGTGCTGAACCCAGGACGTGGGGATCTCCTCTTCGACATGCCCTGTCTTGCTCGCCCCTGAGAGATATTTTTATTCAAAGGGAATTCACTATGTCTTACGCTATTCACAATCAAAACCCGGCATTCAATGACAGCGCCATCGCGCAATATATGAATACCGATTTTATCGTCCTTGATATTGCATTATGCGTGGCGCTGGCGCGCGAGCAATTCTTCGCAAAATTAAAAGACGACGATATTCCATCGCATATTTTTATTGAAGACAATGGCCGCCTGGCGGGCATGATTGCGGTGCGTAAATTGCTGCAAACCGCCGATACGCTACAGCCGGTGAAATCGCTGATGATCTCGCAGTTTTTACAGGTCAAACCGGAGGATGAACGTGCCGATGTTGCCGGCCAGCTGGCGCACGGCGGCGCGGACGTGGTGCCGGTGGTCACCCACGGCAAGCTCGTCGGCTGCCTGACCGAGCGCGAAATCGCCCATCTGCTGGAAGATGACGTCACCGAAGACGCTCAGCTTCAGGGGGCGACGCTGCCGCTGGAAAAGCCCTATCTGGAAACCAGCGCCTTCAGCCTGTGGAAGAAACGCTCCGTCTGGCTCCTGCTGCTGTTTGTCGCGGAAGCCTACACCAGTTCGGTGATCCAGCACTTCGAAGAGGCGCTGGAGTCCGCCATTGCGCTGGCGTTCTTTATTCCGCTGCTGATCGGCACGGGCGGCAACAGCGGAACGCAGATCACCTCCACGCTGGTGCGCGCCATGGCGCTGGGAGAGGTGCATCTTCGCGACGTCGGGCGCGTGCTGCGAAAAGAGATGACCACTTCGCTGATGATTGCCGTGACGCTCGGGATTGCCGGGTGTATCCGCGCGTGGATGATGGGGATTGGGCTGGAAATCACGCTTATCGTCAGCCTGACGCTGGTGTGCATAACGCTGTGGAGCGCGATTGTGTCGTCCGTGATTCCGATGGTGCTCAAACGCTGCGGCATTGACCCGGCGGTCGTCTCCGCGCCGTTTATCGCGACGCTTATCGACGGTACCGGGCTGATTATCTACTTCAAGATCGCGCAATATACGCTGGGGCTGGAGTAACACGGTTCGCCAGCTGGATCACCGCTCGCGAAAACGCCTCAATCGCCAGCGCGACATCCTCAGCCATCACCGACTCTGCCGGGTGGTGGCTGACGCCCCCCTTGCAGCGCACAAACAGCATCCCTACCGGCCAGCGTTCCGCGATGGCTATCGCATCATGGCCCGCGCCGCTGGGCAGCGACAGTGAACGCCCCTGCACCGATTCGACGGCCTCCCCTAACACGTTTTGCAGGTGGATATCGCACGGTGTGGCGGCGATGCGGTAAAACTCCTCGGCGCTGAACTGCAGTCCGCGTCGCGACGCGATTGCCTGCGCATTTTCCAGCAATTCGGCCAGCAACCGATCCAGCGGCGCATCCTGCGGACCGCGGATATCCAGCGAGAGCTGAACCTCGCCGGGGATCACGTTTACCGCACCGGGCAGGCAGCGCAGCTCCCCGACCGTCGCCACCCGATTGCCGCCCTGCTGCCGGGTGGTATTTTCGATGAGAACCATCCATTCGGCAGCGGCGGCCAGCGCGTCCTTACGATGGTTCATCGGCACGGTTCCCGCGTGCCCGGCCTCGCCGGTGAAACGGCAATTCAGGCGACGCGCGCCGTTGATGGCTTCCACCACGCCGAGCGCGAGACCGTCCTGCTCAAGGCACGGCCCCTGTTCAATGTGCAGCTCCAGGTAGGCGCTGAAATCCTCGGGACGGCGTGCAGCATGCGACACGCGGCCGGGATCGAGCCCCACCTGCACCATTGCCTGCGCCACGCTGATGCCGCTGGCGTCGGTTTTTTCCAGCCAGTCCTGCGGCCAGGTGCCCGTCAGCCCCCGGCTGCCTAACAGCGTAATGCCGAAACGGGTGCCCTCTTCATCGCAAAAACCGACAATCTCAATGGCCTGCGCCAGGTGCAGGCCCTGCTGGTGCAGGCTGTCCACCACTTCAATCGCGGTGAGCACCCCGAGCATACCGTCGTAGCGCCCCGCATTGCGCACGGTATCCAGATGCGAACCGAGCAGCACCGCCTGCGCCCCTTCCTGAGCACCTTCATAGCGTCCACAGATATTGCCCACGCTGTCCTGCCAGACGGTCATCCCCGCCTGGCTCATCCACTGCCCGACCAGCTGGTTGGCCTGCAGATGCTGCGCCGAGAGGTAGACCCGGGTCAGCGCATCCGGCGTTTCGCTGATGGCGGCCAGCGCATCGGCGCGCGCCATCACCCGTTCTGCCGCCGGGCTCATTGCGGCGTCTCGCGGCGATAGTGGTCCCACGCGGCCTGCATGGCGGCCCCCTGCGTGGTGGTGAATTTCAGGTAGTTCAGCACCGACTCCAGCGCGCTCAGGGTGGTCATCACGCAATCCTTACGTGCGTTATAACCCATGGTGCCAATGCGCCACACTTTACCGTGCAGCGGGCCAAACGAGGTGCCGATTTCAATCCCGAAATCCTCCAGCATCAGCTTACGCACCTCGTCGCCGTTGACGCCCTGTGGAATCACCACGCCCAGCACGTTATTCATCTTGTGCTTCAGGTCGCCGAAGGTCTCCAGCCCCATCGCCTGAATGCCCTTCAGGAGCGCATCGCCGTGCAGCTTGTGGCGGGCAATGCCGTTATCCAGCCCTTCCTGCAGGATCAGCCGCGCGCATTCGCGGGCACCAAACAGCGCGGTGGTAGCTTCGGTATGGTGATTCAGCCGTTCCGGCCCCCAGTAGTCCATCACCATGCCAAGATCGAAGTAGTTGGAGTAGATCATCTCCTCGTCGCCGTCGCGGTGGGCGTCGGTGCGAATGCCCGCCTCAACGCACTTGCGGCGGCGGATCGCCTCCTCCATCCGCGTACTCAGGGTGACTGGCGAAGTACCCGATGGCCCGCCGAGACACTTCTGCATCCCGGCCGAAACGGCATCCAGCCCCCAGGCGTCGGTCTCCAGCGCGTTGCCGCCGAGCGACGCGGTGGCGTCGGTGTAAAACAGCACGTCGTAGCGGCGGCAAATAGCGCTAAGCTCCGCGAGCGGCTGCAGCATGGTGGTGGAGGTGTCGCCCTGTACGGTGAGCAGCAGGCGAGGACGAATACGCTTAATCGCATCCTCCACCTGGTCCGGGGTGAACACCTCGCCCCACGGCACCTCGATGGTATGCACCTCCGCCCGACAGCGGCGGGCAATTTCGCACAGCAGGTGACCAAAGCGTCCAAAGACCGGAACCAGCACTTTATCCCCCGGGCGAATGGCGGAAACCAGTATCGCTTCAATCCCCGCCCGGGAGGTACCGTCGACCAGCATCGTCCAGCGATTTTCAGTGCGGAATACGCCGCGATAGAGCGCCATCACCTCGTTCATGTAGTGGGTCATGGCCGGATCGTACTGACCAATCAGCTGGCTCGACATAGCGCGCAGCACGCGCGGGTCGGCGTTGATCGGCCCCGGCCCCATCAGCAGACGCTGCGGCGGGTTAATTTGCGGAAAATGTGCGATATCCATGAGTCAGTCCTTATCAGTTGAGGCCGCGCACGGAGGAGATGAACTGCTTCAGTTCCGTGGTCTGCGGGTTGGCGAACAGCGTTTTGCTGTCGCCCTGCTCCCAGACTTTCCCCTGGTGCATAAACACCACGCGGTCGCCCACTTCGCGGGCAAAATTCATTTCGTGCGTCACGAGAATCAGGGTCATCCCCTCGGCGGCCAGCTGCTCCAGTACCTTGAGCACTTCGCCCACCAGCTCCGGGTCAAGCGCGGAGGTGATCTCGTCACAGAGTAAAACTTTAGGCGACATCGCCAGCGCGCGGGCAATCGCCACGCGCTGCTGCTGGCCGCCGGAGAGGCTCGACGGGTAGTAATCCAGACGATCGCCTAAGCCCACTTTCTCCAGCATGCGCTGCGCCAGCTCCCGGCATTCGGCAGCACTTTTCTTCAGCACCCGACGCGGGGCGAGCATGACGTTTTCCAGCGCCGTCATGTGCGGGAACAGGTTGAAGCTCTGGAACACCATCCCCACCGAGCGGCTGATTTCACGCGCCTGGGAATCCCGGTCGGTAATGGTCATGCCGCCGAGCTTAATGCTCCCGTCCTGATAGCCCTCCAGGCCGTTGATACAGCGCAGCAGCGTGCTTTTTCCCGATCCGCTGCGCCCGATAATGGAGATCACCTGGCCCATGTCGATATCCAGATCGACACCCTTGAGCACGTGGTTATCACCGTAGTACTTCTGCACCTGATTAATGGTGATGAGAGGCATTGAATTTCGTCTCCAGATAGCGGCTGTAGCGCGACAGCGGATAACACAGAATGAAGTAGCCCAGCGCCACCAGCGCAAAGACTTTGAACGGCTGATAGGTCACGTTGGTCAGCATGGTCCCGGCCTTGGTCAGCTCGATAAAGCCGATAATCGACGCCAGTGCGGTACCTTTGATCACCTGCACGGCAAAGCCGACCGTCGGGGCGATGCCGATGCGCAATGCCTGAGGGGCGACCACGCGAAACAGGGTCTGGCCGAAGGTCAGTCCCAGACAGCGCGAGGCTTCCCACTGCCCTTTCGGCAGCGCACGGATGCTACCGAACCAAATATCGAGCAGAAACGCGCTGGTGTAGAAGGTTAACGCCAGCGAGGCGGCGGTCCACGGCGAAACGTCGATGCCGAACAGCGCCACGCCAAAGAAGGCCAGGAACAGCTGCATCAGCAGGGGCGTCCCCTGAAACAGCTCGATATAGCCGCGGATGATGCGCTTCACCGTGCGCCCGCCGGTCAGGCGCAGCAGCAGGAGCGGTAGCGTCACCACCGCCCCGCCGACAAACGCCACCAGCGACAGCAGCACCGTCCAGCGTCCGGCCAGCAGCAGGTTGCGAATAATGTCCCAGTCGGTAAAGGTGGTCATCATGCCTGCACCCCCAGCCATTTCCGTCCAGCCGCCATCATCAGCTGGCGCAGGGTAATCGACAGCGCTAAGTAGATACCGGTTGTCACCAGATAGACCTCAAAGCTCAAAAACGTTCTGGACTGGATCAGGTTGGCGGCGAAGGTCAGCTCTTCATACGAGACCTGCGACACCACCGACGAGCCGAGCATCACGATGATGCACTGGCTCACCAGTGCCGGATAAATACGTTGCAGCGCGGGCGGCAGCACCACGCGAATAAAGGTCTGCAGGCGGGTCAGCCCCAGCACGCGTCCGGCCTCCCACTGCCCTCTCGGCGTTACCTGAATGCCCGCGCGGATAATCTCCGTGCTGTAGGCGCCAAGGTTCACCACCATCGCCAGCAGCGCCGCTTCCCCCGCCGTCATCTTCAGGCCCAGATTCGGCAGGCCGAAGACGATGAAAAATAGCTGCACCACAAACGGCGTGTTGCGGATAATCTCCACGTAACCGCCCCAGATCCGGCTGTACCACGTTGGGCGTCCGCTGCGGATCGCCGCCCCGAAAATCCCTATCGCCAGCCCGCCGACGGTCGCCATCACCGTCAGCTGGATGGTGACCCACAATCCCGCCAGCAGCGCCGGCAAGTGCGGCCACAGTTCAGAGAAATGAAGTTGCTCAGTCATCGGCTCAGGCGCCAAGGTTTGCCGGCAGCGGGGCCTTCAGCCATTGCTCAGACAGACCGTTCAGCGTGCCGTCCTTAATGCCCTGCTCAATCAGCGCATCCACTTTTGCCTTCAGAGCCGGTTCGTTTTTCTTCAGGCCGATAAAGCACGGTGAATCTTTCAGCATAAAGCTCGGCACCGGGGCCTTATCGGCATTCTGGCGGGAAATCGCCGCCACCACGAGGTTGCCAGTCGCCACGTACTGCACCTGTCCGGAAAGGTATGCAGAGAGCGTGGTGTTATTGTCTTCGTAACGTTTCACGTTGGCATCTTTCGGCGCCAGGCTGGTGAGTACCATGTCCTCCACCGCCCCGCGCGTCACGCCGATAGTTTTTCCGCTCAGCCCGGCGGCATCTTTCAGCTCGGCCCCTTTCGGGCCAAACACGCCAAGGAAGAACGGCGCGTAGGCGCGGCTAAAATCAATCACCTTCTCGCGCTCCGGGTTTTTCCCGAGGCTGGAGATGACCAGATCCACCTTATCGGTTTGCAGATACGGCACACGGTTGGCGCTGGTCACCGGCACGAGCTGCAGCTTGAGCTTCATCTGTTTCGCCAGATAGCGTGCCATGTCAATGTCGTAGCCCTGCGGCTGCAGGTCGGTCCCCACCGAGCCAAACGGCGGGAAGTCCTGCGGCACGGCAATGCGGAGGGTGCCGCGCTTCTCGATATCCTGAAGCTGGTCAGCCTTTGCAGGCAGTTGTGTGAAGAGGCATGCGGCCCCGGCCAGTGCAATCAACAGTTTTTTCATGGTGCTTCCCCGTAACGTTAACATGAAACAAAAGATTCTTTGAATGTGATTTTGCAACTAATGTGCCAGGTGAGGCGAAACGGGGGATATTCTTATAAAGCCTGATAAAACGCGGACGGAGCGAAAAATTGAGGATGTTCACGCCCCGCCACGTTGCACCATTTCAATGCAAAGCACCAGTCTGACGCCCCATTATCGTTGTTCGAGTTCGTCCAGTTGCTGATAAAGGGAAGCAATCTCGTGAATGCGCGGACGGCCTTTATCGAGACTGTCATGCAGGAAGGCATTCGCCAGCAGGTTGATCAGGCTGTTGACAGAGGAATAGCTGTCATAGGCCGAGACGCTGTCCAGCGGGGCGCAGAGCTGCCAACTCGCCAGTGGAAACAGGCTGTGCGCCTGCGGCTCGCACATCAGCAGCACCGGAATACCGCTACTCTGAAGTTGCTGCATCAGCGGGCGGATAATGCGCGGACGGCGGCGAAAGGCCATCATCACCACCAGATCGTCAGGGGTTAAATCCACCAGTTCTTCGCTCAGGCTCTGGCCTGGCTGAGGGAGCACCAGCACCTGACCCCGCGCCTGCAGCAGCTGCTGGCGCAGGTGGAGCGCCGCGGGATAGGCGTTACGCATGCCAATAATGACAATGCGCCGCGCCTTCACCATGCAGGCCATGGCGTCAGCAAACTGCTGAGCATCGAGAGCATTGACCCACTGGGTCAGGTTCGCCATCTCCTGCTTATAATGGCGCGCCAGTAGCGTGTTGCCCTGCACCGCGTCGCGGTTATCGGTAAGCGGCATCCCGCTCTGACGCAGGGTGCGCAGCTCGTCACGCATCTCTTTATACTTCTCATAGCCCAGACGCTTGAACAGACGGCTCACCGTGGCTTTCGATACCCCGCTCAGCTGCGCCAGCTCGGCACTGTTATAGCTAATAAGGTCGTCAAAATGATCGAAAATAAAATCCGCCACCCGCTGCTCCTGCGGCGACAGTGACGGGTATTGCGCTTTCAGTCGTTCATCAAGCTGTTCCATAACGCCTCTGTAACGTTTGTTTCATCTCATACTCACTATTCATTAAGCATGCCAGCTTCTGCGGCAACTGGCATGAAACTTTTTATTCAGAACTGGAACAGCTTTTGCAGCACCTTGTGACTTTCAGGGTTATGAGGACGCTTCATGCAAAGTAATGTCTCCACACACGGGATGGCTGTTGCCCCCCACCACCTTGCCAGCCAGAGTGCGCTGGCCGTCCTGCGCGAAGGCGGCAGCGCGATAGAAGCCATGGTCGCGGCGGCGGCCACCATTGCCGTAGTTTACCCGCACATGAACGGGCTGGGTGGCGATGGCTTCTGGCTTATCGTGCCGCCGGAAGGGGATCCGATCGCCATTGATGCCAGCGGTGCGGCGGGATCGCGCGCGACGCTCGCGGCCTACGACGGGCTCCCGCATATCCCCCATCGCGGCCCTCAGGCGGCGCTGACCGTTGCCGGCACGGTGAGCGGTTGGGACGAGGCGCTGAAGGTCTCGCGCGAGATGACGGGCAAGGCGCTGCCGCTGTCCCGCCTGCTGGCCGACGCCATTGAGTACGCGCAAAACGGTACCCCGGTCACGGCATCACAGGCGCATGCCACCGCCAGTAAATTTGACGAGCTAAAGGACGTTCCCGGCTTTGCCGAAACCTGGCTGGTGGACGGCAAGCCACCGCCGGTCGGGAGCCGTTTTTACCAGCCCGCCATGGCCACGACCCTTTCGCGCCTGGTGGAAGACGGTCTGGACAGTTTTTATCGCGGCCCGCTGGCGGAGGTGCTGGCGCAGGGTATGGAGACGCTGGGCCTGCCGGTCACGCTGGCCGATCTACACGCCCACGTCGCCCGGCGCACCACGCCGCTGAAGTTGCAGCATCAGCAGGGAGAAATTTATAACCACGCCCCGCCGACGCAGGGGCTGGTGTCGCTGGCGATACTCGGCATCACAGACCGCCTGAATATGGCGGAGGCTGACGATGCGGGGACGATTCACCGTATTGTTGAAGCCACCAAGCTGGCCTTTGGCCTGCGCGATGCGCACATTACCGATCCGCGCGAGCTGAAAACGGATATTCAGGCACTGCTGGCACCCACCGCCCTTCAGGCGCTTGCCGACAGGGTTGACGACAGCCGTGCCGCGCCGTGGGGCACCGGCAAAGGTCCCGGCGATACGGTGTGGATGGGCGTGATGGATAACAGCGGGCTTGCCGTGTCGTTTATCCAGAGTATTTATCACGAATTTGGCAGCGGCGTGGTACTGCCCGATACCGGCATCGTCTGGCAGAACCGGGGCGCATCGTTCAGTCTCGACCCCAGTCATCTTCTGGCCCTCGCGCCGGGCAAACAGCCTTTCCACACCCTGAACCCGACGGCGGCGCGCCTCAAGGACGGGCGCGTGATGGTCTATGGCTCGATGGGCGGCGATGGACAGCCGCAAACGCAGGCCACGCTGTTTACCCGCTATGTGGTCCAGGGTGCGCCCCTGCAGGAGAGCATCGCTCGCCCGCGCTGGCTGCTGGGGCGTACCTGGGGACAAACGTCGGACACGTTAAAACTGGAAGGACGCTTTTCGGATGAGACCGTGTCACAGCTCAGGGCGCGTGGACACGACGTGGAGATCTTCCCGGACTTCAGTGAAGCCATGGGCCACGCGGGGGCGATTGTTCGCCACCCCAACGGGCTGTTTGAAGGGGCGTTTGATCCGCGCAGCAACGGCGCGGCCGCCGGATTTTGAGGAGAGAATAATGACGACACAACAACCCGACTGGCATGCCTATCTCGCGCAAATGGAGACCGTTCTTGGCGTGACGCTGGATGATGCCCGCCGCGCCGAGCTACAGGTACAGTTCAGCCGCATTTCCAGCATGGCCGCTCCATTGATGGCGCTGCCGCTCGATGACCGTCTGGAGATCGCAGGAGTGTATAAAGCATGACGCTACACGAGATGAGTATCAGCGCAATCCAGCAGGCGCTGAGTGCGGGCGAGCTGAGCGCCCATGAGATTGCCCGTCAGACGCTGGAGGCGATAGCGCGCGTGAACCCGCAGATCAACGCCTGGACCACTGTGACGAAAGCGCGCATGCTCGCCGAGGCCGCGAATATCGACACCCTGCGCCGCGAAAAGCGCCCCCTGCCACCGCTGGCGGGCGTGCCCTATGCGGTGAAAAACCTGTTTGACGTTGCCGGGCATACTACCCTCGCCGGGGCCGAGCTGTTCAGCCAGCGCCCTCCCGCGGCCACTGACAGTTTTGCCGTACGTCAGCTGCGTAGCGCGGGCGGGTTACTGACCGGGATGGTGAATATGGATGCCTACGCCTACGGCTTTACCACCGAAAACAGCCACTACGGCGCGACGCATAACCCGCACGACCTGACGCGCATCGCGGGCGGTTCGTCCGGCGGTTCAGCCGCCGCCGTGGCCGCCGGGCTGGTGCATTTTTCGCTCGGCACCGACACCAACGGCTCCATTCGCGTTCCGGCATCCCTGTGCGGGATTTATGGCCTGAAACCCACCTTTGGCCGCCTGTCGCGATCCGGTAGCCATCCGTTTGTGGCGAGTCTGGATCATATCGGGCCCTTTGCCCGCCGCGTGTGCGATCTGGCGTCGGTGTACGACGCGCTGCAGGGGCGCGATACCCGCGACGGTTTTCAGGCAGAACGCTCGCGCGAGGAGACGCGTCCCCTGCTCGAACGCGGTCTGGACGGCCTGCGCTGCGCTGCGCTTGGCGGCTACTTCACCACCTGGTGCGACACGGAGGCCCGGGACGCCGTAGCGCGGGTGGCGAAGGCCCTCGACGTGCAGGAGGAGCTGCAGTTCCCCGACGCCGGGCTGGCGCGCTCCGCGGCGTTTATCACCAGCGCCTCGGAAGGGGGTAACCAGTACCTGCCCGCGCTTCGCCGCGAGCCTGAGCGTTTTGAACCCCATTCCCGCGAACGGCTTCTGGCAGGCGCGATGATCCCTTCCGCCTGGTATATTCAGGCCCAGCGGTTTCGCGCTCAGGCGCGTCAGGCGTTCAACGCCTTGTTTGAACAAGCCGATGTCCTGATCGCCCCCGCAACGCCGCGTAGCGCCACGCGGATCGGTGAGCAAACCATGGAGATTAACGGTCAGCCGCTGCCCATTCGCGCCAGCATGGGCATGCTCACTCAACCGATTTCGTTCCTGGGTTTGCCGGTGACCACCGTTCCGCTACGCACCGCCCGGGGTATGCCGATTGGCCTGCAGCTGATTGCCGCGCCGTTTAACGAGCAGGCCTGCCTGCGCGTCGCGCGCGTGCTGGAAGAGAGTGGCATCACCGATGCCCGCCCGGCGGAGGTGGCGGCATGATCAATCACGATGATATTAACCTGCCGTGGGTGGTAGCCGAAGTGACGGCGGCGTTTTACCGCTATGAAGATGCGCTGGTGAGCAACAACATTACCGTGCTGGATGAACTGTTCTGGCACGACAAAAATACGGTGCGTCTGGGGGCAGGTGAAAACCTGTACGGCATTGAAGAAATCCGCGCCTTTCGTGCGGCGCGCCCGTCAGCCGGGCTGGCGCGAACGTTGCGTCACACCGTCATCACCACCTTCGGGGAGAATTATGCCGTGTGCAGCACCGAGTTTACCCGTGAAGGTAGCGAACGCATCGGCCGCCAGCAGCAGACATGGGTGCGGTTTGCCTGTGGGTGGCGGATCGTGGCGGCGCAGGTGAGTTTGATGTCATAACGCGACCAGGCAGGCGACGTCCTGTAGGCCGGGTAAGGCGCAGCCGCCACCCGGCAAAACATCGCACAATTATTTCAGAAACGGATGCACCTGCCGCCAGTGGTCGGCAATCTGCTGGCGGGTACAGACCCACACCTGCTCATGCTGCTGCACGTAATCCAGGAACCGCTGCAGCGCGCGAAAACGCCCCGGCCGCCCCAGCAGGCGGCAGTGCATGCCAATAGACATCATTTTCGGCGCGCGTTCCCCCTCCTCGTACAGCACGTCAAAACTGTCCTTCAGATACGTATAAAACTGCTCGGCGGTGTTAAACCCCTGCGCGGTGGCAAAGCGCATATCGTTAGCATCCAGCGTATAGGGCACAATCAGGTGCGGTTTACGGGTCCCGTCGCTACAGGCCACTTCCGTCCAGAAGGGTAAGTCATCGCCATAGTAGTCGCTGTCGTAGTCGAAGCCGCCATGCTCCACGACCAGCTGGCGCGTGTTGGGGCTATCGCGCCCGGTGTACCAGCCTGTGGGCGGTTTGCCAAACAGATCGGTCAGCACGTGCACCGCTTTATGCAGATGCTCGCGTTCCTGGGCGATGTCCATATGCTGATAGTGGATCCAGCGCCAGCCGTGGCTGACCACGTCATAATCCGCCGCTTTAATCGCTTCGACGATTTCCGGATGACGCGCCAGCGCCATCGCTACGCCAAAGACCGTCAGCGGCAGACCGCGTTTTTGAAATTCAGTGTGGATGCGCCAGAACCCGGCGCGGCTGCCGTATTCGTAGAGCGAGTCCATCGACATGTGCCTGTCCGGATAGCTTGCGGCACCGATGATGTCCGACAGGAACTGCTCGGATCCGGCATCGCCGTGCAGAACGTGGTTTTCCGCTCCTTCCTCGTAATTGAGTACAAACTGCACGGCGATGCGCGCCTGATTCGGCCACCGCGCGTGCGGTGGGTTGCCTGCGTAACCGCGCAGATCGCGCGGGTAATCCTGTTCAAAAGTCCCCATTGCCACCCCCAAAAATTAAAATGGATTCAGTGCCTGAAATTGTCCGCTTAACGCTTTATTTTCCGGGAAGGCCAGATCCCCGTGCTTGCTGGTCGACAGCCCCAGCACCACCAGCGACTCCACCATCTTCACCGCCGCGCTGACGCCGTCGATAACCGGCACGCGCAGTTCGCGCGTCAGCTCCTGCGCCAGCGTCGCCATGCCGCCGCAGCCCAGCACGATGGCCCCGCAGCCATCCTCTTTCAGCGCCTGTATACAGCGCGCGCGCACCTTTTCCTGCGCCAGGCCGCTGCCGTCTTCCAGCGCCAGCACCGGGAGATCGATGGCATGCAGCGCCGCGCAGTGGTCCTGAAAGCCATACTGATGCAGCAGATGGCGGGCGATAATCAACGTGCGCGGCAGCGTGGTGACCACCGAAAAGCGCGTCGCCACCAGCGTCGCCATATGCATGGCGGCTTCAGCAATCCCTACCACCGGCCCCTGGGCCAGCTCGCGCGCCGCCAGCAGACCCGGGTCGCCAAAGCAGGCAATAACGTGACCATCCACGCCCTGCTGTCTGCCGAGTTTGACCTGTTCGAGAACGCCCACGGCAGCAATGGCCTCGTCAAAGTGGCCTTCGATGGACGGCACGCCTGCGGTCGGGCAGACCGCGAGGATTTCCGTTCCCGGTGCAGCCACCGCACGGGCTGCCGCACCGATGGTTTCCGTCATGGCGAGGCTGGTGTTGGGGTTGATCACTTGTATACAGACAGACGACATTACGACTCCTTGTGGCCGGCAAACAGCCGGGCAAAATCAGGCAGACACTCGCCCGCCCGCTCGAAGCAGAGGCTGGCGACGATATGTTCAAAATGGTGCATTAAGGCCTCGCTGAGCGGCTGGAGCGCCTTCTGGCGCAGCAGATCCACCAGCTGTTCGTGATCGTTGCAGCGACAGCCCTGCCGCCACGGCGCACCCCAGGTGGCAATCACCAGCGATGAACGCTGGCTCAGGCCGGTCACCATCTCCGTCAGCACCTGGTTGCCGGAGATGGCCTGTAGCTGAATGTGAAAATTGGCGGAGTGGCGTATCGCCGCCGGGCCGTCATAGGCCTCGTGCGCCTGCTGCTCCTGACGAATAATGGCCTCCAGTGCTGCCAGATGCGGCGGCTGGCAGTGGGCCAGCACGTCCGGCAGATTAGCGACCTCCAGCAGCGCGCGGGTGCGGAAGATGTGCCGCGCCTCTTCTACCGTCGGGCTGGCGACGTGTGCACCACGTTTGGGCGTTAAGGTGACCATTTGCACAGCGGCGAGTCGTTGCAGCACCTTTCGGATGCCGGTACGGCTCACGCCAAACACCTCGGCCAGCGCCTCTTCCGGCAATTTGCTCCCCGGCAGCAACTGATGTTCGACAATTGCGGTCATCAGCGCCTGAAAGATGGATTCGTCTTTGTCATGCAGGTCTGGCGCGGTCTGCAGGCCATTTACGTTGTTCATTCACCACTCCGTGCTTTACCTTTCGTTATCGAATCGTATACATAAAAATAAAATATTGCATACAAGATTTATTATTTTGGCCTGGATCCTGCAACACCGTTTGCACTCCCACTCAACGGGTTTTCATTCACAGGAGCAGGTTTCATGCCAAACAGTCAAAACGCGCAGCAGGGTACGGCCGCTGATTCCGGTGCGGTTTACAGCCCACGTCTTTGCAATGAGGATCTGGCACCCACGCGTGACCAGAACTGGAGCTGGTACAACATCTTTTCATTCTGGATGTCGGACGTTCACAGCATGGGGGGATATGTGGTCGCCGCGAGCTTCTTTACGCTCGGGCTGGCAAGCTGGCAGGTGTTACTCTGCCTGCTGGTGGGGATTTGTATTGTGCAACTGTGCGCCAACCTGGTCGCAAAACCGAGCCAGATGGCGGGCGTGCCCTATGCCGTGATCAGCCGTCAGGCGTTCGGCGTCTTTGGGGCGAACATTCCGGCGGTGATCCGCGGGCTTATCGCCTTTGCGTGGTATGGCATCCAGACCTACCTGGCCGCCAACGCCCTGATGCTGGTGGCACTGAAGTTCTGGCCGTCGCTCTCTTCACTCACCACCGGCGCGTTCCTCGGCCTGTCACATCTGGGCTGGATCTGCTTCGCCATCATGTGGGTATTGCAGGCGATGGTTTTCTGGCACGGGATGAGCGCCATCAAGCGCTTCATTGATATCGCCGGTCCGGCGGTCTACGTGGTGATGCTGGCCCTTGCGGGCTGGATTGTATACAAGACCGGTTTTGACGGGATCTCCTTTACCCTCGCCAGCAAATCCCTGACCGCGGGCGAGCAAACCTGGCAGATGATCACCGCGACCGCGCTGGTGGTCTCCTACTTCTCCGGCCCGCTGCTCAACTTTGGTGACTTCTCCCGCTACGGGAAAAGCATGGGGGAGATCCGCCGCGGTAACCGCTGGGGTCTGCCGTTTAACTTCCTGCTGTTCTCCATCGTCACCGTGGTGATTGTCTCCGGTACCCAGTCGCTGTTTGGCCGCATGATCACCGACCCGATTGAAACCGTCAGCCGTGTGGGTAACGATCTGGCCGTGGCGATTGGCCTGCTGACGATGATCACCGCCACCATCGGGATTAACATTGTGGCGAACTTTGTCTCGCCAGCCTTTGATTTCTCTAACTGCTCGCCGCAGAAGATCAGCTTCCGCACCGGGGGAATGATTGCTGCCGTCGGCTCGATCCTGCTCACCCCGTGGAACCTGTTCAACTCACCGGAGTTAATCCACTACACCCTGGACGTGCTCGGGGCGTTTATCGGCCCGCTGTTCGGCATACTGATTGCCGATTTCTACCTGATTAAACGCGGCAAGGTGTCGGTTGACGACCTGTTCGATGACACGCCAAAGGGCAAATACTGGTATCGCAACGGCTTTAACCCGAAAGCCATCGGCGCGCTGATCCCGTCCGTTGCCGTGGGCCTGGTGATTAGCTTTATCCCGGCCCTGCATGAGGTGGCGAACTTCAGCTGGTTCATCGGCGTCTTCCTCGGCGGCGTGACCTACCGCTGGCTGGCGCGGGAAGATCGCGAGACAGCAGGCGCGACGACGTTCAGCTCCCGCGTGGCAACGCAAAAAGAGTAACCCTTCCCTCCTCCTCTGGCCGCAGCGTAACTGCGGCCCGTTCATTCTGGCACTGTTCTTGCTGCGCTTTCTCACCCCGCTACGCAAACACGAAGGCAGGAACCATGATGGAATACCAGACTGCGATACGCGGTACATTTTTTGACATTGCCCAGGTCTGCGACAGCGCAGACACCATTGCCGAACACGCGCGCTACCTTGAGGACGGGCTGCTGTTTATTCAGAATGGCCACATTCTGGCGCACATGGCGTGGCAGGAGGGCGAGCAGTATCTTGACCCGCACAAAGGCTACACTGACCTGCGCGGCAAGCTGCTGCTGCCCGGTTTTATCGATACCCATGTGCATTATCCGCAAACGGAGATGATCGGCGCCTTTGGCGAGCAGCTGCTGGAGTGGCTGACCACCTATACCTTCCCGGTGGAGAGCCAGTTTGCCGATGAAGCCTACGCGAAAGAGATCGCCGAATTTTTCATTAACCAGCTGGTGAGTAATGGCACCACCACCGCGCTGGTGTTCTGCACGCTGCATCCGGAATCGGTCGAGGCGCTGTTTGCTGAGGCGCTGCGCCTCAACATGCGCCTTATCGCCGGGAAGGTGATGATGGACAGACACGCGCCTGACTACCTGAGCGAGGACGCGAAACAGAGCTACCGGCAGACGCGTGAGCTGATCCAGCGCTGGCATCACCGGGGGCGGCTGGGCTATGCCATTACGCCACGCTTTGCCCCGACGTCATCCCCCGAGTTGCTCGCCGCGGTCAGCCTGCTGAGAGAGGAGTTTCCGGATACCTGGCTGCAAACCCATCTGAGCGAAAACCCAAACGAAGTGGCCTGGGTGAACGACCTCTGGCCGGAGCATGAACGCTATCTGGACGTGTATCACCACTACGGCCTGACCGGCGAGCGCAGCGTGTTTGCCCACGCCATCCACCTGCACCACAGCGAGTGGCAATGCCTGCATGACACCGGTTCGGCGGTGGCGTTTTGCCCCACCTCGAACCTGTTTCTCGGTAGCGGGCTGTTTCGCCTGCCCGCCTGCTGGCAGCACAGAGTGAGGATGGGCATCGGCACTGACGTGGGTGCGGGCACCACCTTCAGCATGCTGCGTACCCTGGGGGAAGCGTACAAGGTGGGTCAGCTCCAGAGCTACCGTCTCCGCGCCAGCGAGGCGTTTTACCACGCCACGCTGGGCGGCGCGCACGCCCTCCGGCTTGACGAGAAGATTGGCAACTTCACGCCCGGCAAAGAGGCGGATTTCGTCGTCATCGACCCGGACGTAACGCCGCTGCAGCGCCTGCGCAATCGCCGCTGCCAGGACATTTACGAGCAGCTCTTTGTGCTGATGACCCTGGGCGATGAGCGCAACATCAGCGAAACCTGGGTCAACGGCGTGCAGGTGTGGTCAGCTGCCCCGGTAGGTTGACCAGCCACCGGGCGCAATCACAAACGGCAGATGGAAATGCTCGTCTGCCGATTCTCCCGTCACAAACTCAATCTGCGCGCAGGGATAGATCGTCTCGCGGCCTGTGTCGCTAAACCACTTACCGATTTCGGCCACCAGCCGGTAGCGGCCTTTTGCCAGGTTCGGGACGAATTCTGTGATGCGCCCACTGGCGTTCGTGACGCCAGTCGCCATGATCTCCCCGTCCCGCTCAAGATGAACCGTCACGCCCTCGGCGGGTTTCCCCGTTGAAATATCGAGAATATGGGTGCTGAGTGTGCTCATTCGCTAATGACTCCTTCCAGCCGCAGCAGCGTAATTTCCCGCAGCTGTTCCAGCGCGGTCAATACTTCCTGCGTATCGTTGTTTTCCAGCCGCGCGTTCAGCGCCTGTAAGATCTCTTCTCCGCTGCGGCCCTTCGCGCGGATAAGAAAGACCCGTCCGAAACGGGCTTCATAGCGGGCGTTTCCCTCCCGTAACGCCTGCGTCAGGGCAGCATCGCGGTCATTCACCGCGCCCTGTTCCTGGCGCGACAGTGCTGCCTCCGCCTGGGAACCCGCTGGCTTTTCCCCGATACGCGGATGGGCGCTCAGGGCTTGCGTTAACGCCGTCTCATCCCAGCGTTGCGTCAGCGCCAGTGCCGTACTGAACACGTCTTCCCGGCGGGAATAGGGCCGCCCGCGCACCAGAGCTTCAGCCCAGCCGGGGATCGCCACGCAGGGGTGGAGTAACGCGAGAGATTCTTTCTCAGGAAGCCGATTAAAGTCGTGCAGTGCGATCATAGTATCTCCTTGATTATCCTCTTTCAGGTCATTGCACAAACCACGCCACTCCTTTGCCTGAGCGTGAAACAGTTGATTCCGTATAGCTCAACTGGAAATTTTTGATTCAAAAAAAGGCAAGCTCACCGCGTCTGCGCACCTTAGCAGTGCAAACCTGCCCTTCACAACGCCGTTTTCACCCCGTTGCAGCTTGGTACGCAAATTGCTGAATGGCTTTACACCCTGCAAAAGGAGAGAAGCATGAAAGCAATCGTTATTGGTGCGGGAATTGGCGGCCTGAGCGCCGCTGTTGCGCTGAAGAAAGCGGGCATCGACTGTACCGTGTTTGAAGCCGTCAAAGCGATCAAGCCCGTCGGGGCGGCCATCTCCATCTGGCCTAACGGCGTGAAATGCATGCAGCACCTCGGCATGGGCGACATCATCGAGACGTACGGCGGGCCGATGCGTTTTATGGCCTACAAAGATTACCGGCGCGGCGATACCCTGACCCGCTTTAGCCTCGCGCCGCTGGTCGAGCGCACCGGCGGGCGTCCCTGCCCCGTCTCGCGCGCGGAACTTCAGCGCGAAATGCTGGACTTCTGGGGGCGCGATAACGTGCAGTTTGGCAAGCGCGTCGAACGTGTGCGGGAAGATGACGCGGGCGTGAGCGTCACCTTCACCGATGGCACCGCGGCAACCGGGGATTTTCTGATTGCCGCCGACGGCAGCCACTCGGCGGTTCGTCCGTATGTGCTGGGTTATACGCCGGAGCGCCGCTACGCCGGTTACGTGAACTGGAACGGGCTGGTGAAGATTGATGAAGAGATTGCCCCGGCGCACCAGTGGACCACCTTCGTTGGTGAGGGCAAACGCGTATCGCTGATGCCCGTCTCCGGCGGACGCTTCTACTTCTTCTTTGACGTGCCGCTCCCTGCGGGTCTGGCAGAAGATCGCACCACCCTGCGTGCCGATCTCACGGGCTACTTCCGCGGCTGGGCGCCGCCGGTGCAAAAGCTTATCGCCGCGCTCGATCCTGACACCACTAACCGGATTGAAATCCACGACATCGAACCGTTCGATACCCTGGTGCGCGGCAACGTCGCGCTGCTTGGCGATGCCGGGCACAGCACCACGCCGGATATCGGCCAGGGCGGCTGTGCAGCGATGGAAGATGCCGTGGTGCTGGGCGAATGCCTGCGAGAGAACCACAACATTACGCTGGCGCTGCGACAGTACGAAGCGCTGCGCTGCGACCGGGTGCGTGACCTGGTGCTGAAGGCGCGCAAACGCTGCGACGTCACCCACGGCAAAGACATGACGTTGACGCAGGCCTGGTATCAGGAGCTGAAAGAGGAGACCGGGGAGCGCATCATCAACGGTCTGTGCGAAACCATTCAGGGCGGCCCGTTAGGCTGAACAAGAGGGACAACGATGAAAAGAGAACCGACTCCACCCGCCCACTGTACTTTTGAGCCAGAGGACTGGCTGCGCCTGGCGAAATGCTGGCATCCGGTTGCACGCGCCTGCGACATCGGCCCGGCACCGGTTAAAGCAACCCTGCTGGATGAACAGCTGGTCATTTACCGGATTAACGACCAGGTCGTGGTCGCCCGGGATGTCTGTCCGCACCGTGGCGTGCCGCTGACGCTGGGCTTTCACGATGAGCACGGCATTATTTGTCCGTACCACGGCTTACGCTTCGGAGAGGACGGGCGCTGCAACCGTATCCCGTCCAGCCCCGACCAGCCCGTTCCGGCGAAGCTGAACCTGATTAACTACGCCGTGGAGGAGCGCTTTGGCCTGATCTGGACCTGTCTGGCCTTTGACCCGGATAATCCGGTACCGCTGCCCGCCATGCCGCACTGGGATGACGACGGATTCCAGCAGATTAACTGCCCGGCGTTCGAGGTGAATGGCTTCGCCGGTCGCCAGGTGGAAGGATTTCTGGACGTAGCGCACTTTGCCTGGATCCACACCGATACCTTTGCCGATCCCAATAATCAGCTGGTTCCCACCTATCAGCCGCAGGAGACGCCGTTCGGTTTCGTGGCCGATTACTGGAGTTCCGTGAGCAACTATCCCGCCAGTTCAGACGTCCAGGCTCCGGAGGGCTTCCAGTGGCTGCGTCATTTTGAAATGCATCTGCCGTTTACCGCCACGCTGACGATCCATTTCCCGGGGGAATCCCGACTGGTGATTATGAACGCCGCGTCGCCGGTATCATCGCGGGTGACCCGGATGTTCGCCCCTATCGCGCGCAACTTCGATCTGCATATTCCGGTGGAAGATGTGCATGCCTTCAATCTGCGTATTTTTGAAGAAGACCGTCTGATGGTCGAAACCCAGCGCCCGGAAAGCCTGCCGCTGGATCTGACGCTCGAAGCCCATATCCCGGCGGATAAAAGCTCGATTGCCTACCGTCGGGGACTGAAAAAGATGGGATTCGGCGAATTTTTCCTGGTATGACGGAGGCCAATATGTTGAGCGTTATCGTTGATGGGCTGTGGCGTGAGGGGGATAAAAGCCTCGCCGTCAGGCTGGTGGCGGAAAACGGCGCCGCGCTACCGGCGTGGCAGCCCGGCGCGCATATTGATGTACACCTGCCCTGCGGCCTGGTGCGCCAGTATTCCCTGACCGGAGCCTGTGAGGACGAAGGGTATCTTATCTGCGTGGGGCGCGAAACCGCCTCGCGCGGCGGGTCGCGCTACGTTCACGAGACGCTGCGGCCTGGACAGAAACTCACGATCTCCACCCCACGCAATCTGTTCCCGCTCGTTCAGGCAGAGCGGGTTTTACTCCTGGCTGCGGGCATTGGCATTACGCCGCTGTTTGCGATGGCCCTGCAGCTGAAGGCGGCCGGAACGCCGTTTACGCTGCATTATTACGTTAAAAATCGCGAAAGCGCGGCGTTTGTTCAGGAACTCTCAAAGTACGGTGAGTGCATCATTCATACCCTCAGCCCCCGCTCAGCGCTGGCAGAACATCTCCCCATACCGGAAGCGGGACTGCATGCCTGGGTGTGCGGACCTGCGGGTTTTATGGAGAAAGTCCGCAATGTGGCAAAGACGAAGGGATGGGATAACGCCCACATTCACAGCGAGGCGTTTCAGCCTGCTGCGCCTGCCGCTGGTCATGAAACCGGCGAGATCTTTACCGTTAAACTGGCCTCCACCGGGGAGCGCTGGCCGGTGCCTGCGGATAAGACCATTGCCCAGGTCTTACAGGCAAACGGCGTAGACGTACCGCTGTCCTGTGAAATGGGGATCTGCGGCGCCTGCCTGACGCCGGTGATTGACGGCGTGGTGGATCACCGGGACAGCGTGCAGTCGGAGGCGGAAAAAGGCGCAACAAACCAGCAGGTGGCGCTCTGCTGCTCGCGGAGCCATTCGGGGGAGCTGGTGATTGGGCTGTAAAACGACATCAACATTTTAGCGGCCCTTCTTGCCGGGTGGCGCTGTGCTTACCCGGCCTACAATCCGTAACAATATCAATATATTGCACTATTCATTGTAGGTCCGTGCAAGCGTAGCGCCGCCGGGCGAAACTCACACATCGCTTTTTGCCAGCCCGTAAACGGGATCGCTATCCTGCCACGCGTACTCAATATGGCTGGCCTGCTCGCGCGCCAGGGCATCATCGCCCTGTAATCGCGCCGCCAGGGTAAAGGCGAAATCAAATACGTTACCCAGGCCGCGACCGCTCAGCAGATTGCCGTCTTCCACCACCTCGGCATCGACGTACCTGCCCTCGCTGACTGTTTTCCACAGATCGCCGGAACAGACGTAGCGGCGCCCCTTCAGCAGCCCGTTACCGCCCAGCACACGGGCGGCGGCGGAACAAATCGGGCAGATATATTTGCCCATTTCATCGTGGCGGCGGACGAAGGCGATGACCTCCGCGCTTTTCGCCAGGTTAACGCTGCCCTCCGGGCCGCCCGGTAACACCACGGCGTCAAAGGTGCAATCGAAACTGGCTTTGAGGGTGCTGTCCGCCACCATTGAGATGGCGTGATAGCTCACCACTTCGCGGCTCTCGCCGCAGGCAATCGTCTGCACCGTAATATTCAGGCGACGCAGGATATCGATGGTGACGATCGCTTCCCCCTCTTCAAAACCGGGGGCCAATAGCACGGCTACGCTTTTCATTTTGCTCTCCATGGCTTCAGGGTTACCAGTACGGGTGCCAAATCTGTCGCAGCCGCGCCAGCAGCTCGAGATAGAAATAGTCTCCCCAGCTACAGCACTGATCGACCCCCTTGCCGCTGCCCATATGATAAACCGAGTGTTGCAGCAGCCCTTCGGTCGGATCGTCGTCGTGGGCAAGGTAGTTATCGGTCAGCGACAGCGCAATACGCAGCGCCATCTCTTCGTAATACGCACGGTTTGCGTCGAGCGTCGGCAGCGCCTTGACCAGCTCCAGCAGACCGCAAGCGGCAATCGCCGCCGCTGAACTGTCGCGCACGGCGTCGGTGCCGAGCAGCGCCAGATCCCAGTGGCACACATCATCTTCCGGCAAACGGTTGAGGAAGTAATGTGCCAGGCTGCGTGACAGCTCAACCATCTGCTTATCGCCGGTGTGCTGATAGCTGAGCAGGAAGCCGTAAATGCCCCATGCCTGCCCGCGCGACCAGCACGAGGTATCGCTGTAGCCCTGATGGGTGTTGCCAAAGCGCGGCTCACCCGTCTGCACATCCATATAGTAAGTGTGATACGTCGAGGCATCTTCCCGCACGATATAGTTCGCGGCCTGTCCGGCGTGAACCGTCGCCGCTTGCGCATAGCGCGGATCTCCGGTCTGTTCGCTGGCCCAGTACAGCAGCGGCAGGTTCATATTGCAGTCGATGATCATTCGCCCCTGCTGCTCCGGGTCGTTTAAATCACCCCATGCCTGGATAATCCTGGCCGTTGGGTTAAAACGCTCCATCAGGCGCTCGGCTGCCAGCAGCGCCGACCGGCGAGCGGCTTCGTTGCCGGTGAGGCGCCAGGCGCTGATGCAGGAGAGCGAATAGAGAAAACCAAGATCGTGCGTTGCCGTGTCGATACGCTGCTCAATACGCCGGGCGAACGACGGTAAATAGCGCTCGGCGGCGTCGCGATAATGCGCTTTGCCCGTCATCTCCCACGCCAGCCACAGCTGGCCAGGCCAAAAACTGGTGGTCCATTCCACGTTATCGGTGCGCGGCCAGACGCCCTTCTCACAGGCTTCGCCGGGGAATTTATCGCCGAAGGCAAC
The DNA here is from genome assembly GCF_000798855.1 of Enterobacter sp. ZOR0014. Classification (NCBI taxonomy): domain Bacteria; kingdom Pseudomonadati; phylum Pseudomonadota; class Gammaproteobacteria; order Enterobacterales; family Enterobacteriaceae; genus Enterobacter; species Enterobacter sp. ZOR0014. Next base: position 23,874 of record NZ_JTLF01000361.1, read on the forward strand.
AATATTTTTGTCGAGCTTGCGCGTTACGCGGGTTAACGCCGCTTCCAGCTTCTGGCTCAGGGCCAGGCGATCGACCTGATGCAGTTCGATCGGCCGCAGCGCTTCGGTGATAACAGATTTGGTCATAACAACTCCTGAATTAATGTTTGGCCGGTTCAACCGGGGCGGAATCTAATGCCGGAGCAAAGGGGCGTGAGACATCGCACTTAGACTGGCAGCGCGACAGCGTAAAGGCGGAAATCAGCGTAAATATCAGGGCGCAGCAGCCCATCAGCAGATAGGTATGCTCAAAGCCTATCCTGTCGTACAGATAGCCAGCAGGTGGGGCGACCACAATCGACCCCACGTAAATCATCGCCTGGTAGCCCAGCAGGTACATCGTGGCGTTAACCCGACGATGGAAATGTTCGGCGATGTATTTGAAGACCGAGATCAGCAGCAGCGCGATCTCGACGCCATAAAACGGTTTGATGATAGAGATCACTATCGGGTCACTGGTGAGTCCGGAGGCGATCAGCCGAGCCCCGACCACGCAGCCGCAGAACACCAGGCCGCGCTTGGCGCCGTAGTGATTTACCAGCCACGGGATACACATCATCATCAGGAATTCCATACCCGACTGGACGGTGCTCAGGTAGCCGTACCAGGCATTTCCCTGCTCTTTGGTGGCGAAGAATGATACGAAGTAGCGCGGGAATTGCTGTTCGGCGATAAACATCATCCACGCCACCCCGGCGACGTAGAGGCTGAACATCCAGAATTTACGGTTTTTCAGGAGCATCAGCACATCGGCGAAGACAATCTTATTGGCGGAAATAACGCTGTTATTACGCAGCTGCTCATCGCCGATTTTGAGGCTAATCAGCACCAGCAGCATTAGTACCGAGGTACCGCTGCTGAGCAGAAAGTTGGCCAGCGGCGTGACGTTAAACAACAGCCCGGAGACCGAAGCCGCCATCGCCCAGCCCAGCGAACCCCACATTCTGATGCGGCCAAACTCCAGCCCGTACAGGCGGCTAAAGCGGTCAGCGTAAGATTCAGACGCCGCCACGCCAGCGTACCAGCCCAGGCTCAGATACAGCGCGCCGATGATAATCCCGGCCATCGCATGGCTTTCCAGCAGCGGCTGGTATACCAGCGCAAAAAACGGTGCCATCAGCGCAGAAATGGCGCAGACAAAATAGAGCAGCCACTTGCTCATGCCGATTTTGTCCATGATGTAGCCATACACCGGCTTCAGGACAACCGCGAAGACGCCATTGATGGCGAACACGCTGCCGATAGTGATGCTATCGAGGCCCACTTTCTGGCTCAGCCACAAGGCGTACAGGCCAAAGCTGGATGACCAGGTGAAGAAGTAGAGAAAAATAAAGGTACTCATTTTGTACTGTGCAGCGCGTACGGACGATGATGTGCTCATAGCGATGTCTCCGGGGCCAGAACGAGCGTCGTTTCTTGTCGTGCCATCACGAAGCGTACCGCGTCATCGCTAATGAAGGCCTGCGGGCAGTGTTGCGGATCGAAGCCTGCGGCATTTCCCGCCCACACCGCGCTTATCAGCAAATGCGTGCCGGGATCGAGTTCGCCGCGCAGCAGCGGCACTGCCGCGCGCTCGGCAAACAACAGATTACTGTTTGGCGGCGTCACCAACGTTTCGCCGCGGCGGGCGTGCGGATGTAAACAGAAAATGGCTGAGGCATCCTGGGCATTGCGTAACCAGCAGGCGCTTTCCATCCCCTGCGCCTGCGGCTGTGGGCGGTTCGCGAGGCTAAAGCCCCCTTCCGCGCAATCCAGCTCGCGTTGAGTATTGATACGATGGACGCGCAGTTGCCAGTCGCCCAGCGCCAGCAGCCAGCTCTCAATCACCACGTCGCGCCACGGCAGCCAGCGGCTGTATATGGTACCGTCGGCGGTGACCACGTGCTGGCATTCACGGCGGCCACGCCAGTAGTTATCTTTTTCGGCCAGCAGCAGCATCGAATCGGGTGCGGCATGGTTCAGGCCATAGCGCCCGCGTTCGAGGGTGAAGCCAAAGCGGGTGGAATAGGCAAATTTGCAGTATTTCGCTTCGGTATTCACGAAGTTGTTCAGCTCCAGCTGGCCGGACGTCAGCATCCACAGGTGATCGGCCTGATGCACCACCACCTGATCCGCGTGGGCTATCGTGTGCTGCGCGGGCAATGGCGGCAGCAGCAGCTCGGCCGCCTGCCAGAAAGCGTCGCCCTCATCTAATGCCAGTACCAGCAGGGTCTTCAGGCCCCAGTACGGTGAACCCGGCGCGTTGTAGTCTTCCGCCATCACCAGATTCGGGTAGCTGTAGCCGACGCTCAGTATGCCGTCGCGGTCGAATATCGGCTGCTTCAGCCACCAGCGCAGATGGCGCAGCACGATGCCCTTAATCACGCCCGGCGAAAAGACCTCCAGCCCGGCGAAAGCCGCCGCACTCCAGAACGCCGCCTCGGCAAAGCGGTAGGTCAGGCTACGGCCAAACGGGATCGCCGCGCCGTCTTCGGCAAAGAAATGAATGAAGTCAGAGGAGAAACGCGCGGCGCGATCGCGCAGGGTTGCGCACCGCGTTGGATCGACATCGGCCATTAGCTTCGCGTAAATCAGTCCATAGAAATGGAAGCCCATCGAGATGTAATAGTCGCGCGGCCGGCCCGGACCATCGGAGTACCAGCCATCGCCAAGATAGTAGTGCTCCATGGCAGCGAAGTGATTTTCCAGCGCCTGCGGATGGGTCGGCATGCCACAATAATGGAAGCCAACCTGCACCAGAATCGGGAAGAAGTGCCAGTTGTTATCGGGGATATCCTGGGTCTCGCACTGCTTTAGCCAGCGCCATAGATTCTCTTTCTCCGTCTCAGTGAAATGTGCCAGTACGGTTTCGCCCGCCAGCGCCAGCAGTAATCCGTAAGCCGCCATTTCGACGATTCGCTGATCGAAAGGACCGACATCGCCCCAGTAATCAGCATGCTGCGGATTGGTGCCGTTTTTTATCGCCTGTAAATAGAAAGAGAAGTGTTGCGGCTCGCTGCCGCCAGCCAACAATGGCGTGATGCCCCACAGCAGACGGGAAAAGGTTTCCATGCTCGCGACCTGCTGGCCGTAGTGAGCGGTAAAGTTCGCTAAATCAATGCGGCTGGCGTCTTTTTTAAAATAAGGCGTCACCGCGTTCAGCATATCGTTAACCAGCCGCAGTACCTCATCACGGCTCGTCAGTGGGTTATCCACATGAATATTTTCAGGTTGCACAGGGTCCTCCCGCATAACACGAGGGTAGAGATAAGTTATTGTTATTTGGCTTTTTAAAGCCACGAGTGCGACGTCTGAATGAAGAGTAACCGCTTTTATTCCCGGTGCTGAGTGAGCAGACTCACAAAATTAAACCGGCATTTCATTTTTGCTGGATTTTGTCGTTCGAGAGAGGGATAAATTACAAATGATGGTCTAAAAATTTAAATCTGTTGTCCTGGAGGTCAAATGGGTGAAACGCAACTGCTGGAACGCATTACGCTCGATCGGCAGGCCATTTCATTTAACCGCATGTACACCACCAGCGCGGTTTACTACCACTGGCATCAGTGCGTTGAATTGCTCTATATTTCCAGCGGTTATGGCATCGTGGTGGTGGACAATCAGCACTACACCGCCCGTCCGGGGCGTTTATTTGTTTTCCCGCCCTTCCGTTTGCACAAAGTGCAGGTCGATCATAGCGATAAGAACCCCTACCACCGCACCACCATGCACATTGCGCAATCGGTCGTCGAAAGTGCGCTCAGCACCTTTCCGCGCCATCAGGCCCGCTTCGCCTCGCTGGCCGCCAGCAATCTCCCGACACAAATTTACGATCTCAGCACGCACGCGGCGTTTATTGAGAGAATACTTGAACAGTTTCAGCGCCTGGAGGACAACGCGCAGACCGAGGCCTGCGAGGTGGCATTTCTGGTGATGCAGCTGATGACATGTCTGCCCGAGCAGCCGCAGCCCTACCCGCCGCGCCAGCAGACCGTCGCCTCGCGGATAATGAGCTGGGTCGAAGCCCACTATGCCAGCAAGTTTTCGCTCGATCGGTTAGCGCACGACCTGGGGCTCTCGCGAAGCTATACCTCACGCATTTTCCGCCAGCAGACCGGCGGTAGCATCCACGAATATTTGCTGACCCGGCGGATTAAAAGCAGCTGCGATCTGTTACGGTACAGCGATGAGCCTGTTGACACCATTGCACTGGCAGTGGGGTTTAGCGAGGTGACCTATTTCATTACCTGCTTTAAAAAGATGATGCGTCAGACGCCGCTGCAGTATCGACGGAGTAACTCCGGCACCAGAATTCCCGGTTAAGGCGGTTTTAACAAACAAAAAACCCAGGTCGCATAACGACCTGGGTTTCGAATTTGGCGGAAGCGTAGAGATTCGAACTCTAGAACCCTTTCGGGTCGCCGGTTTTCAAGACCGGTGCCTTCAACCGC
>NZ_JTLF01000088.1:0-1826 GCF_000798855.1 Enterobacter sp. ZOR0014
GTCCAGTCAGAGGAGCCAAATTTAAAAAGCCTGCTTTTAAAGCAGGTTTTTTGCTTTTCTGTGCCTGATAAAATTGTCGGGTGGCGGCTGCGCCTTACCCGACCTACTAAAATAAAAAAGGCTCTCTGTCACCAGAGAGCCTTTTTCACCATTCACTGCGATTACTCGCTTTTTGCTTCGCCGTTTTTGATTTCGCCCATCACTTTCAGCTTTTTAGAGATATCGCGACGCTCTTTGGACAGCTCAGCATTTTTGATGATGTAGTCATCCACGCGGTCTTCATAGTCGCTCTTCATGCTGGCGATGATGCCCTGAATAGCTTCAACGCTCATGCCTGGCTTGATATAGTCGCTCAGGTTGTCGAGCAGCAGGACACGTTTCTGGTTGTCACGGATCTTCTTCTCAACGTCCTGGATTTCACGCTGCAGTTTGTTTTTGCGGCGGAACAGGCGGACGAATTCCAGAACATCCTGGAACGAAGGCTTGGTAGTTTCCATTTTTACACCCCTGATAATGTGAGATTCGGATTCGTTAAAGCAACCGTTGTATCAATAACCTTACTGACAGCGGCTGCGAATGACAATGACTATATCGTTTAACGCTATCATAACCCCAATTGCTGCTGAATCGAAGCAGCAGGCGTCACATCCGCGTTTTATTTGCGCAGCGCCCGGCAAATGAGGTGCGATAACAGTTCAAGCTGCCGGGCCAGTTCCAGGCTCAACCAGACATAGCCATGAATGGGCGTTTCCGCCACGTTATCACCCTGCCGCTCGCTAATAAGCGTTTTCAGCTCCGCCACAATGTCATTCAGACGCTCGCTGTTCGCCAGTATCGGCTGCGGGTTGCCTTCATAGAGCGCATGAGCGATGGTCAACAGGGTTTGCTGCGTCATCTGCTGTGTCTCTTTCAGCGTATGTGCGTTGAGCATCAGCAGATGGCTTGGGCGAGAAGCCCAGTGCGCGTTAATCTGCAGCTCAAGCATGCAGACCAGATTGCGGCTTACGGTCTGAATAGCCTCGAAAATCGCTTTCTGAATATGGGTCTCTTTGCTCGCGGGGGTAATCAGGCCGCGCATTTTGACCACGTCATTAAGGATGGTTTGCAGATGCTTTTCCAGCCGGGGGCGCTCAACCAGATTGGGGGAGAAACCGGCCTGGTAAACGCGGTTAAACGCGGTGACATAGCTGGCCATCTGGATACGCCAGTGCAAAAAAGCACGCTGCGGCCAGATGCCGGTAAACAGCATGGCAAGCAGCGAGCCCAGGATGACATCCCCGCTTCGCCAGAGCGCCGTGGTCATATCCCCGGCCGGTGCGCCGACCACCACCGCAAGGGTGATACCAATCAGCAGCGCCTGATAGGGGCGTTTGCCCAACGCCAGCCAACCGCAGAGGAACATGGCCGCACCGCACCATGCCAGCATGACCGGAAATGAGATAAGCTCCAGCTTCAGGGCAATAAGCCCCAGCGCAGAGCCAAGAACGGTACCGCCGATCCGCTCGAAGGCGCGAGGAACAACGTTCCCCCAAAATGAGATAGGCCCCATCACCACCACCAGCGTGATCAGCGGCCACGTCCCCTCCGGAACATCCAGCAGTCGGACCAGTATAAAGGTCAATACGAACGCCAGCGCAATGCGGCACCCATGCACCACGCGGTAATGTTTATATAGACGAATTTCAAACGGCGTTAATGATTTGTCGGGACGCACACCCGCTCTCCAGCTACACGGCAAATCACAATTGTACTGTGTTTTCAGCCGGGCGGATCACACCCGGCTGAAAAACCCTTCATTTTGCAGGCTTAAGCCGTTTTGTGCTCTA